>CAYWHF010000289.1:0-4112 GCA_964457695.1 uncultured Methylocapsa sp. | reverse complement strand
CGGCGGCTCGTCATCCCGATCTTCTCGTCTGTGCAGCAATCCTCGCCCGACTGGACAAAGCGGGGACCCGGCGAAATTGATTGCACCTATGCTCGCGCGCTTCATCGCGGCTTTGCAAAGGCACGCAAAGGCGGAAAGCGCCAGCACCTGCCCGCGAAAACGTTTAGCGCGTCAACTTAGCGCGCACCGGATTAAGTAAGTGCCGCGACTGGAATATTATGGCAAATTGTGTTTGCATGGGCCACTTTGCTGGGGGGTTGCCATGGCGGATGACACTGATCTTATCGCGGCAATCTACGATACTATTATTGACCCATCCGGCTGGGATGCGGCCATCAAGCGCGTTGTCGTGGCCACAAATTCGACCAGTGGCGCACTCATCTTTCATAAAGCCGATGCGACACATTTCACTGCATTGTGCAATATCGATCCCTTCTACGCCGATGCGTACGTCCAAACCTATGCCAAAATAAGCCCTCTCAGCGCGGAGGCAGCGACAATCACTCCGGGCGAGGTGCGCGCGGGCGCGCGCATTACCCAGACCGATGCTTTCAGAGCGTCGGCTTTTTACAATGAGTTTGCCCGGCCGCAAGGATGGGCCGATGTCGTTCGCATTGGTCTCCAGCGCGCGCCTGGCGCGGCCGGACGTTTGGTTCTTCACAGATCGCCCGAAGCGATTCGGGTGGAACCGGCGCAATGGCAACTTTTGGAATCCCTCGCGCCGCATTTGCGGCGAGCGGCAGCGGTGCATGAGCTCCTTTCCCGAGCCAGGGCGGGAATGAACGCGATTGGCGCGGCGGACGAGGCCGCTGGTTTTGCCGTCTTTCTTTTGACTAAGGATTGCCACGTCCTCTTCGCCAATGCCAAGGCCGAGGACCTTTTGCACCGCGAAATAGGCTTGCATTACGAGCGAGGGCGGCTCGCCGCCACGACCTGCGGGGCGACCATGCGACTCCAGGCGCTCGTCCGCCAGGCGGCCGAGCCCGGTTCCGGCAAAGGCGTTACCGGGGACACTCTGGAGCTCAGCCAGGGGGGAAAAAGTCCGCCGCTCCTTGCGCATGTCATCCCGCTCGCCGCGAATCGTACAGCGGCGATCTTCGACATCGACCGGCCGGCGGCCGCCGTTTTCGTCGTCGATCCCTTGGCCGAGCTTGGCGCCCAAATTCGCCACTTCGCCACAAGGTTTGGTCTAACCCCCGGCGAGACCCGTGTCCTGGAAGAAATCATTGGTGGAAATGGGCTTCCTGCCGCTGCAGCGCGGTTGAAAATTTCTCACACTACTGCCCGCTCCCACACCTATCACATCTTCGAAAAAACCGGGACTAGCCGTCAGTCTGAACTCATCCGCAGATTTTTCGAGACCAGTTTGCCGACTCGCGCGGTAGCTCTTCAACTTCCATAAGAAAAAGCAACCGCCGCCTGCGCGCGGCGTCATTTGTTTGTATGACGCAATTGCCACAGAAGAGAGCTAATTTGTTGAGCGAATGCTTTCTCTCTGCCTTCAGCAAACCCGGTATGAGCTGAGGCAGGAGGCGCATTTGTCACTCGATGGAAATGCAGCCAAGGTTGATTGGCAAGAATCACCAAAAGGGCGGAGCTTATTCGCTTGACAAGCTAAACGCCTAGCTGGAGATTTTGGCTCTCAGCTACTCTATAACTAATTAAGCCGCTGAGTTGCGTCATCGCGATAGGCATACCAAGAATGGAGGAGAAACATGAGGATCCGTGGGCAGGAAGTACTAATCCCGACCAGCATGGTCGGCAATTATCCCAACCCGCGCTGGTGGGATGCGGCGTTTGCGCGCCATTTCCGCGGCGACCGCGAGCCACCGGACTCAATTAGCTCCGAAGCTCTCGAAGACGCAATTGGGGCCATCGCCAGCGATCAGGAAAGGGCCGGTCTCGATATAATCACCGATGGTCGCATCCAAGGCGACAACTACGGCGATATACTCTATTATTATTTTCGACGCATGGGCTACAGTCTGCGCGGCGGTCTGCTCGGGTTTCCTATCTACAGTCGGCTACACTCGGCCACGATTGACCAAGAGATCAAGCGGCACGGCACGATGATGGTCGAGCAGGCTCGGGCCCTCAAGCGGGCGACAAGCAGGCCTATCAAAATCCAATATACCGGCGTCCAAGTCCTCGCCCAGTGCACAAACGATCTCTATTACAAGAGTGCTCGCGATCGCGCTCTAGCTATCGCAAAGGCGATGAACGAGGACATCCTCGACGTCGATGCGCTGGGCGTCGACTTCATCCAGATCGATGAGTTCACCTGGCCTTACTTTTATGAGGACTGGGCGATCGAGGCGTTCAACACCGCCGTTGAGGGCGTCAAGAACGCCCGCATCGTCGTCCACATCTGCTGGGGCAATTGGGGCGGCACGCCGGCCTACTATCCGGACGAGACGGGCAAGCCGGGCGAGATCTACGATCTGGCGAAGCGCAAGGAGACGCCAAACGCCCCGGCGGCGACGCGCTCGATCATACCGAAAGCCTATGAAGCGCACATAAATGTTCTCAATCTTGAGAACTGCGGCCGGCGGGTCGACGACATGTCAGGGCTCGACGCTTTTAAGGAATTTCCGCTGCCGCCGAATGTAGATTTCTGGGCCGGGGTGATCGATGTGAAAAGCACGATCACCGAGACGGCAGTTCAAGTGGCGGACCGGATCAACGCGCTCTTACGGGTGATCCCGGCCGAGCGGCTTGGCGTCACGACTGACTGCGGCTTGATCCTGCTCCAGAGGTATATCGCGCAGGAGAAGCTCCACGCCTTGGTCGAGGGAACAAAACTCGTCCGCGAGCGGCTGCGGCAAGGCAGAGCCGCTTAGCAATTCTAATGGGTGGCGCTTGGCTCAAACGCCTTGCCACCCGCTTTCGCTGGAGCTAGTCCCATGCCGGTCTATACGATCGTGTGTTCTGACTGCGGGCACGTAGCGAAGAGTCTCGTCCTCAAGGGCACTCGGATGCCCAGGGAGTGGGTATGTTCTCAGTGCGGCAGTCGCCGCGCGAAGCCAGATCCTGATGGGGTTCCAGAGCCTCATCCCTGGGAGACCGGCCACGGAATGGGCTGCCCTTGTTGTGGCGGGTAAGCGCAGTTGCAGTCGCAAATAGCTGCCTCCGATTGCATCCAAGAGGAACTGAGAGGACGTGAACGATGGATCAGCGCATTGCGAACGATTCCGGTGAGTCCTTCCTAACCATCGAGCATTGGAAAAAGAGGATCGAGGACGCGCTCGCGGCGCCGGACGCGGCGGGTCCAATTAGGAATATCAACGGCGAGGACCAGCGTGAGTTCGACGCGATTTTCGTCGGCGGCGGGGCAGCTGGCCGCTTCGGATCGGCGTATCTCCGCGCGCTAGGCGGCCGCCAGCTCGTCGGCGATCGCTGGCCGTTCCTTGGCGGCTCTTGCCCGCATAACGCCTGTGTTCCCCACCATCTCTTTTCGGAATGTGCGGCGGAGTTGATGCTCGCGCGCACCTTCTCCGGAAGCCTCTGGTTTCCGGACATGAACGGGCGGATCACCTCGATCAAGGAAGTCGTGGATCTCTTCCGGCGCGGCCGCACTGGGGCGCATGCGATCATGAACTACCAGAGCAAAGAGCAGCTCGACATAGAGTTTGTTCTGAATGCGCCCGCGCAAATCCTTGACGCGCATAGGATCGAAGTCGCGGGCGAGGTTATTCGCGCGCGCGCTCTCGTGCTGGCGCTCGGCTCCGAACCCATCCGTCTCGATGTGCCGGGGAGCGCGCTCAAGGGCGTGCACGACTATACTACGCTTGTCGAAACGCTCGATTACGAGCCGGCCGATACTGTGGTTGTTGTCGGCGGCGGCAAGACGGCCGTTTAATATGGCTGGTTCTTTAACGCCCCCGGGCGAAGGGTTTTTCACCGGAAACGGTTTACATTTCCCCCGGGCTGATGGCCATGTTCGACAACGAAGCGCAGCTCTCTTACGTGCTGGGGAACGAGATTGCGCACATCGAGCGCAACCACTTCTACATGAAGCTGCGCGATTCCATCATCGAGGAAGAGTACTGGAAGAAGAAGCAGGAGTCGGTGGAGCGCAAGCGCGCGCTGCTGGGCGCGGCCGCGGGCATCGG
>CAYWHF010000288.1:0-4116 GCA_964457695.1 uncultured Methylocapsa sp. | reverse complement strand
CGGCCGGCTCCTGGCATTTGTATCGAGCGCGCCAAGCCAATTGGCGAACTTTGGGAGGCCCAAAATTTACGGATTAGGTGGCACGGTCGAATCCGTCAATTGAACGGTCCAATTCCTCGCTTCCTTGCCGGTGTCGACCTCAAAAAACCCGGTCCTATCGAAGCCGCGCACGAAGCAATCCTCCCGCCCGATGATGCGGAATTCCCGGTCCCTCGTGCACATAAAGGCCTTGCCCTTCCATTCGCCGCCGTGCTCGTCCATCGCATAGACGTAGTAGTATTCGGCGGCGAGCGGCCCCCGCACCAGAGTCTCGCAGCCGCTCGGCTTCAAATTCCACCAGCCCTCGCTGATCCACGTCTCGCCATCGGTATAAGCAAGAGAAACGGAAATCCGGCTGACCGAATTGTTGCAGACACGGAAATCCGCGCCGGCAGGAATTGTCGCGGCGCCCATCGTAACTGCCGCCAGGGCTGCGGGAACAAACAAGCGCATTATCATCAGCATCAATATGTTTGCCCGCCGCCAAATTTCACGCGACCCGCAAAAGGCTTACCGTTTTGAATATCGCGCCGCAATGCCAAAAATCTGCGCCTCCGATCGCAGGTTTCCTGCGATGCCGATAGTCTCTGTGCTAAATTCGTTCCGTGAGCAGTTTCAAAATATCGGGTCGCGAATATGGCGCGCAATAACCCAGCCGCAAACGCGGAATCGCCCGGCCTTCAACCGCTGCGGCGAAGAGGGCTGATGCTGATCCTTTCTTCCCCATCCGGTGCAGGCAAGACAACCCTGACCCAGATGCTCCTCCAAACCAAGGAGCTTGATTTAACCTTGTCGATCTCCGTGACCACAAGAAAGCGGCGTTCGAGCGAAGTCGACGGCATCCATTACACTTTTATCAGCCACGAAAAGTTTGAAGAGCTGCGCGAGGGCGGCGAATTGCTCGAATGGGCGAAGGTGCATGGCAATTATTATGGGACGCCGAGAGCGCCGGCCGAAGACGTTCTGCGGCAAGGGCGCGATATGATCTTCGACATCGATTACCAGGGCACAAGGCAGGTCAAAGAAAAGTGCGCCGGCGACGCCGTCACGATCTTCATCTTGCCGCCCTCGATGAAGGATCTGCGCGCGAGGCTCGAACGCCGCGCCGAGGACAGGCGGGAGGTCATCGAAGCAAGGTTGCAGGAGGCGCGCAATGAAATCCGCCACTGGGCCGAGTATGACTATGTGGTCGTGAATGACGACCTGCAGCGCGCGTTCCGCGAGCTTTGCGCAATTCATCTGGCGGAACGCCGCCGGACCGTACGCAGCCGGGAGGGGATCGAAGCTTTTGTGGAAACTCTGCTCGTCTCAACATGATCCGGCTTACTCAGACTAGGATCTCCATGTATCTTTTCCCTTGCGCAAGCGTTTGCCAAGATAGAGAGTCTTAAAGATCGAATCAGCCCCGGCCGCGAGGAGCTCATGCTTGCAATCCCGGGAAAAGCCTGCGGCGAATGCAATCTATGCTGCAAGGTTCTCGATATCGTCGAATTGTCGAAACCGGCCGGCAAGCTTTGCGGCGATTGCGTCCGTTCGGCTTCCGGCAGTTGCCGCATCTACGCATCGAGACCGCAGGTTTGCCGCGACTATGAATGTTTGTGGAAAGGCGACCGGGCGATGACTCCGCAATTGCGCCCGGATCGCGTCGGCACGCTTTTGATGGAAGATCCCGATTCTGATGAGTATCGCGCCGTCTGCGATCCCGAAAGGCCCTTCGCCTGGCTCACTCCGCTCGTTTTCAGACACCTCGTCGCGATGGCCAAAAGCGGACGCACCGTTGTCGCCAAGGCGGGACTGAAGGCTTGGCGTATTCATGCCAATGGGCAATGGGGCCCTTGTGTTTGACGTTGTCTGCCTTCGCCCCGATCCATTTCGAGCCGAGCCTTGCCTCCCCGAGAATTCCCTGTATAAAGCCCGCTTCGTGCCTCCGGCTGGGGGCTGAACGGGAGCCCGCTTGGCGGGCGGGATTGTTGCAGTCCGCTTCCCGGTGTCCCCGCCTTCGTTCGTCTCGACGGGCCTTTCCGGGCTCGAAGGGCTCAGCGCCGAGGCGGTGAATATGGAACAAGGAAAGGCAGCCCAATGGCTCTCTACGAGCACATTTATCTGGCGCGTCAGGATATTTCCGGTCAGCAAGTGGACGCGCTGACTGCACAGTTCAGGTCGGTTATCGAATCCTTCGGCGGCAAAGTCGAAAAGGTCGAATATTGGGGGGTAAGGTCGCTTGCCTACCGGATCAAGAAGAACCGCAAGGCGCATTTCTCGCTTTTAAACATTGATGCGCCTCCCGCGGCGCTCACCGAGATGGAACGGCAGATGGGGATCAATGAGGATATCATCCGCTTCTTGACGATTCGGGTCGAAGCCTTGGAACAAGGCCAGTCGGCGATGATGCGCAAGCGTGATGATGATGACCGCGGCCGTGGCGCGCGCGGCGAACGCGGCGAACGCAGCGAAAAATCTTCTAGGCGGCCGCGCGAGGAGGCCCTGGGGACCGAAGAGGCGAACTTCTGATGACCGCGGCACCCGTCCCTCGCAGGCCCTTTTTCCGCCGCCGAAAGTCCTGCCCATTTTCCGGTCCGAACGCACCTAAGATCGATTATAAGGACATCCGTCTCCTATCGCGCTATGTTTCCGAACGGGGAAAGATTGTTCCATCGCGGATCACTGCAGCTTCGGCCAAAAAGCAACGTGAGCTCGCAAGGGCGATCAAACGCGCACGCTTTCTCGGGCTTTTACCGTATGTGATCCGCTGAATGTGTGGACCGGGCCTGTAGCCCGGCATATTTCCAGCGGAATGGAATTGCAGTAATACAATGCGCGCTAGTGAAAAAGTAACGAGCGGTGCTTCAAAAAAGAGCGCGGCTTTGCTGAGGCCATAGCCCATTGCCTCACTTTACCCTTACCGCCATTCGTGCGGGATCGCAGTCATGAAGATAAGGCGCCTCTTAAATTTCTCTCCGGCCGCTGGCCTTGGGATCGGGGCGGGAGTAGCGGCCGCCATTTTGTTCAGCGTTGCCGGGCGAGGGACGCTATCTGCGGCCGCCCTCGCCAATTTGTCGCCGCTTCCCATCATGATCGCGATGCTTGGTTTTGGCCTGGTCGCGGGCGCTTCCGCGGTCGCGTCGGCTACGCTCACTGTCGCGGTGCTCTTCTATGCGCAGCAGAAATACAGCTACGTTGACGCCGCAGCACTTGCCGGTCTGACCTTCGCTTTCTTTATCGGCTTGCCCGCCTTGTGGTTCAGTCTCCTCTCGGTATTGAGCCGGGCGAAAGGCAGTCCGAATTGGGTAGTGACGACGAAGGTTGGCAGTTTTTTTTCCCGCGAATATTGTCCACTTGAGCGCGTCCTTTCTTATGCCGCCTCAATCTCCGCCACCATCGGAGTGGCGATCGCGATTTCCATCATCACCCTCTATGGCGGATTCGACTCCACGCTCGAAAAGCTGACGGCCGAAATTATCCCGATTTTGGAACCATTGCTCAGCCACGTCCGACTCCCACCCGGTATTGACTCGCGGTATCTGGCCAAAACCATGATTTTGACGGCCGCTCCCACTGCGGCAGGTGGAAGCCTCGCGATGATGATGCTCAATCTCTGGTTTGCGGGGCGGGTGGTGCAGTTCTCGGGGCAGCTCCCGAGGCCTTGGCCCGACATTGCACAAGAGCTTAAGTTGCAGCGGAATTATCTCCTGGTTTTCGGCGGTGCCTGCGTGATAGGCCCCTATTTAGGCGGCCTCGCCGGCCTGATTGTCATTATTATTGCCGCGACGAACGGCGTCGCCTTCGCCCTCGTTGGGCTTGCCGTGGCGCATTATTTCACACGCGGATTGACCCTCCCCCTTCCCCTTCGCCCACCAGGGTTTGAGCTGCCTTTCCGTCATGATCCAGCCCGGTGCGATCGAGTTGATGCGGATGTTGAACGGGCCGAGGTCACGGGCGAGCCCGCGTACGAGGCCATAGGTTGCCGCCTTGGCCGCGACGTAGATCGGCATCCCTTTGCTGCCGATGATCCATGAGCCCGAGGTGACGTTGACGATGGCGCCGCCACCCACCTTCTTCATGTCGGGCACGACAGCC
>CAYWHF010000287.1:0-4128 GCA_964457695.1 uncultured Methylocapsa sp. | reverse complement strand
GGGGGTCAAAAGCGCTTGGCGTTGCCGAAAAACTTTGGGGCTTGGGATCGCAATCGGCTTTTCGAGCGTGCGAATGCCGATATAAATCCGGGCGACATCGCCAAGCAGAGTGACAAGGACATCGTCATAGGTAGCGATGGATGCGAGATAATTAGCGTCGCCGGATTCGACGCCGCGGCGGAATTTGCCCCATAAATCAAGCTCCCATGCCGCTTGGACGCCAAGGCTCGAGAACCAAAAATTTGCCCGCACGCTCGTGGGAAGCCCGGTCGCGTTCGCGCGGCTGCGCAGATTATAGGTGACCGTGCCAGCCCCTTGCTGCTGCTGCGGGTAAAATTCGCCAATGGCTATCCCCAAAAGCGCGCGCGCCTGCAGCACTCTGGTCCCGGCGCTGAGAAGGGTGAGATTTTGCTCATAGGCAATCGCAATCAGCCGGTCGAGCACAGGATCCTGGAAATGCCGCCACCAATCGCGGTCTTCATATTCCCCGGTTTTCAGCGATTTGTTGCGCCATTCAAGCCATGTAGTGGCGGCAGGAGCAGACGGCGGGACGAAATCGGGGCCAACCGCGCAAGCACCAACTGCGGTGGCCGTCGCGGCCGCGAACGCGCGGCCAACGAATTCCAATGCTCGCGCCGCACGTGTCCGCGGCCGCTCAAAGGCCCACCGGCCTGCAATCCCAGATTGCAGCGACATGAGGCCCGAAAATTGTCTTCGCCTATTGCAAAAACCGTCTCGCGCGCCCTTGCTTTCCATTTCCAGCATTGGTCACACTTCCGCGCAAGGCGGGTTCCTTGGTTGCCCCGCAAAACTCTTTCGACTTCATTCAGGAAGGGCACAACGATAGCATGTGGCTGTTTGGCATAGTGTGACAAATCGGCAACCACTCTCGTGAATCGCAGCGCATCTCTTTGGGGTTTAGGCAGCGGCCTTCAAGCCTCGCAGGCTTCAAAGCAAATGGTCGTCAATGGACCGATTTTGTGATATTTGTCCAAGAAGGTCATTTCGACATTGCGCCGATTGAGGCTCGATTATCCTGGTGTTACAGTTTGCCAATATGACGCCGTTTTAGCCCGTGCACGGCTGCGCGAGCCCTTCGCGGCGAATTCGCGGTCAAGAGGATTCCTATGCCGGCTGCGCGGCCTGCCATCGACAAAACCCACCGCCGGAAAGAACGCCCGCCGTTCGAGCGTATCGCACTGCTTTTGCAAGGCGGCGGCGCTCTCGGCTCCTATCAGGCTGGCGCCTTTCAGGCGCTTGCGGAAGCAGAAGTCCATCCGGACTGGATCGCGGGAATTTCGATTGGTGCCGTCAATGCCGCGCTCATCGCAGGCAACCCAGCCGAAAAACGCGTCGAGAGACTTCGGGAATTTTGGGAAACGGTGAGCACGTCCCCTCTGGGTCTACCCGTTCTCGAAGGCGTGGACATCCGCAACGAATATACTCACCGCCTCATCAACCAATTCCAGTCGTTTGGGACTCTGCTCGCCGGAGCACCGGGATTCTTCACGCCGCGTGTGCCGCCGCCTTACCTTTATCCCCCGGATCGAATCGATACGCTGAGCTTTTATGACGTCTCCCCGCTAAAGGCGACGCTCGAACGGCTGGTCGACTTCGATAGGATCAACTCCGGTTCGACGCATTTGAGCGTCGGCGCGGTCAACATCCGCACGGGCAATTTCGTCTATTTCGACAACTCCAATTGCGACATCGGCCCCGAGCATGTCATGGCAAGCGGCGCGCTGCCGCCTGGTTTTCCGGCCACGGAAATCCAAGGCGAACACTATTGGGATGGCGGCCTTGTTTCCAATACGCCCTTGCAATGGGTGCTCGACAGCACGCCTCGCCAAGATACGCTTGCCTTTCAGATCGATCTTTGGAGCGCGCGAGGCGAACTCCCGCGCAATCTCATGGAATCGGAAACGCGCCAGAAGGAAATCCGCTACTCCAGCCGGACGCGTTCCGCCACAAATCAGTTCAAGAGAGCGCAGAAACTGCGCCGTGCCTCGGCAAAACTCTTGGCTCAAATACCCAGGGAACTGCGGCAGACTCCCGAAGCCGAATTGCTAGCCTCTGCCGCGGACGAAAAGGTCTACAACATCGTGCACCTGATCTACCGCTCGCGGAAATATGAAGGCGCTTCCAAGGATTACGAATTCTCCCGCCATACGATGGAGGAGCATTGGAAATCCGGTTATCACGATACCGTCCGCACGCTCAGACACCCGGAGGTATTGCAACGGCCCGACGGGGACGACGGAGTCTTCACTTTCGACCTTGCCGTAGACGGCCGTGACTAGGCAGACCCTGTCGTTGGGTCCGGAACGCGCTCGCAACAAGTACGCGAGTTAACCTGCGCAAGCTAATCTACGAAACGGAGTCTATTCCGATGAAGATTTCTGACGTCCGCGCAAAAGCCTTCGCCATGCCTCTTAACGATCCCGCCTATCCCCGGGGACCCTATAAATTCTACAACCGGGAGTTTGTGATCATCAGCTACCGCTCGGATCCCGATGTCATGCGGGAAGTCGTGCCGGAGCCGCTCGAAGTCGTTGGTAACACTGTCAACTACGAGTTCATCCGCATGCCCGATTCGACCGGCTTCGGCGACTATACAGAAACCGGCCAAGTAATCCCGGTGCGCTTTCGCGTAAAGGACGGCACGGTGCAGGAGGGCGGCTATGTGCATGCCATGTATCTCGATGACAATGCGCCAATCGCTGGCGGGCGCGAGATCTGGGGCTTTCCAAAAAAGCTCGCGACGCCAAAGATCGCGCATGAGAGCGAGACAGTGGTGTGCACCCTTCACTATGGCTCGGTGCTCTGCGTTTCCGCCACCATGGGCTACAAACACCGCGAGCTCGATCCAGCGCCTTTGCTTAAAAGTCTCGCAAAGCCCGCTTTCATGATCAAGATCATTCCGCATGTCGATTGTACCCCGCGCATTTGCGAGCTTGTCCGCTACTACCTCGAGGACGTGACGTTGAAAGGCGCGTGGTCTGGATCTGCCGCCATTCAATTATTCGAACATTCCATGTGCGACGTTGCCCGCCTGCCGGTTCGCGAGGTGGTTTCCGCTACCCACTTCATCACCGATTTGACGCTCGGCCTCGGCGAAGTTGTTTATGACTATCTTGCCGAGACTTAGGAGCCCGCCACCTGAAGAGGCTTTGCATTCCTCCCTCTTGCGGTGCTCCCGGCATGACTTAGCGAGCGCGGGAACAGCGAGCACGCCCGGAGATTTCCGATGGCCTATGAGCTCTACTACTGGCCTGGTATACAGGGACGCGGCGAGTTCGTCCGCCTTGCGCTTGAAGAGGCGGGGGCCGATTACATCGATATCGCCCGCAAGCCGGAAAGCGAGGGCGGCGGCGCTTCTGCCATTATGGCTTTTCTCGAACGGGAAGACATCGCCTGCCCGCCGTTTGCCGCGCCATTTCTGAAAGATGGAAATAGTGTTATCGGCCAGACCGCCAACATCTTGCTCTATCTCGGTCCCCGCCATGGCCTTGCTCCAACCGGCGAAGCAAAACGACTCTGGGTCCACCAGATTCAGCTGACCATCGCCGACCTTGTCGGCGAGGCCCATGACACGCACCACCCCATAAGCGGCGAACTCCATTACGAAGACCAAAAGCCCGAAGCCAAGCGCCGCGCCGAGCATTTTCGGCAGGACCGCATACCCAAATATTTTGCCTGGTTCGAGCGCATTCTAGCCCGCAATCCAGATGGCTCTGGGCAGCTTGCCGGCAACGCCGTGACTTACGCTGATTTATCGCTCTTTCAGATTGTCGAAGGTCTACTCTATGCTTTTCCGAAAACAATGCGCAAAGTGGTCACCGAGGTTCCACGCGTCGCGGCTCTGCATGACGCCATCGCGCAGCGTCCGCGAATTCGCGCCTATCTTGCAAGCAACCGCCGTATCCCATTGAACGAGCAGGGGATATTCCGCCATTATCCAGAGCTCGATGGGTAGCGTTTTCCTGCTCGCCATCTGAATATCCAAACCAAAGCAACCATTTGCCCGGCGGCCGTTCGTCTCATATTCTCACGTTCGGAGGGCTGTCAAAAGGACAAAACCATGGTCAAGCCAGAAGCCATAATCATCGGGACCGGACAGGCAGGACC
>CAYWHF010000286.1:0-4140 GCA_964457695.1 uncultured Methylocapsa sp. | reverse complement strand
TGGGTTTACAGTTGCGGTCCCGGGCCCATGCGCAGTGGGCGAAAACGGAAACGACGGCATTGCCCCCGATCCGTTCACGTTGCTCACGGCGAAAGGCTTCGTCGGCAAGGGTTTCGGCGACCTGGAGGCCGAGTGGCTGCGTCCTTTCGCGGTCACTGGCGAAATCGACTACACATGGTCGACCCACCCGATCGACTTCGCGGGCTTGGATGCATTTGGTAACCCACTCTTCAATCGAACGCCCACCGTCCTCACCTATGGCGCGACGCTGCAATATAGCTTGCTCTATATGAATGCGTTCGTGCATGAGGTGCCGCCGTTCTTCCGACAGCTCATTCCCACGGTCGAATTCGTTGCCGCGACTCCGATATCGAATATCGGCCCCTCGGTCCCCTCAGCGACCATCGGAACGCACGAGACGTTGGCCACGGTGCAGCCTGGAGTTTTCTATCTCGGCAGGCTTGGGCCTGTGTCGTTTGAGCTCGGCGCCGAGGCGGTCATTCCGATTAATCACGCGAGCGGCAGACATGTCGGCGCGATGGCTATCCTCGATTTCTTCTTCGACGACATGTTCCCCGATTCGATCGGAAAGCCTCTCTTCGGTCCTGCTCAACCCCGGGCCGGCGGACTCTACTGAGGAGACCACGATGCAACGCTTCTTGAAACTTCTCCTTACCGCGGCTTTGGCCGCGTCGCTTTCCGCCCCGCCCGCCTCAGCCCATGCGTTCCTGGACCATGCGGTTCCGGGCGTCGGGACGACAGTGAGCGCCCCGGTCCGCGAAATTCGGCTTTGGTACACACAGGGCGTGGTCACGGCATTTTCACATGTTCATGTGGTGAGCGCCGCCGGGGCTCAGATCCCGGCCAGTAAGCCAGTTACTGCTAGTTCCGACCAGCAGACCATCGTCGTACGCCTCGGACGGGCCCTTGGGCCAGGCACCTATTCGGTGAGCTGGCAGGTGGTCTCGGTCGATACGCATACGACCCAGGGCACGTTTACGTTCACGGTGTCGTAAAGTCGGGCAAGCGGCGGCCAGGCGCGAGTCTGGCCGCCGCGTTCCGCTCGCGCGAGACCACTAGGTATCGGCAACTCAAAAGGGTGCCGGCAATGTTAATGGTTTACTTGCCCCTCGTCTTCGCACGCTGGATCCATTTCGCCTGCATCTTCCTGCTGTTTGGCGCCTCGTTCTTTTGGCTCTACGAGAAAGGCGAGCGATGCTCCGCCGGACCTCAAGGCTTGCCGCGCAGCGTCCGGGCAACGACAATTTTGCTGCGGGTCGCAGCACCAGGTGCGGCCGTCTCCGGCGTCGCGTGGCTGGCACTCGTCCTGATCAACATGACGCATTATGTCGGCAGCATCTATGACCCCGAAGATTTGGGCCTTTATTTTTTCGAGACGCCCTTCGGCACCGTATCGTTGCTGCGTCTTGCGCTCTTCGTAGTCGCCATGGCGATCGTGTTTTTGCCCTTGCAGGGCCGATGGCGCTTCGCTGCGCTCGTACCGGTCAGCGCGCTGCTTCTGATCACTCAGGCCTGGTTTGGCCATTCGAACGACGGCAGCGGGCTTTACCGGGCCACAATGATCGCGGTCTACGGTATCCACACGCTTGCCGCGGCCGCCTGGGCGGGCGGGCTGCCGCCGCTGCTTTTCGCGATCCTCGAGCAACGCCGCTTTGGCGCTTACGAAGCCCGCGAGAACACCCTCGATATATGCGCCCGCTTTTCCTTGATGGCGATCATCGCGGTCACGCTCGTCGTCTTGAGCGGCATTGCCAATGCCGGCTTTCGCGTCGAGGGATCGTTCCTAAAGCTTTTGAACAGCGAGTACGGCGACCTGCTGCTCAAAAAAATAGCAATCGTCGCCGCCATGCTTGTCCTCGCTTATTTGAACCGTTTCGTTTTGGTGCCGAGACTGCGCGCCGCCGCACCGAAGGACACGAGGCAAATCACGAGACTCCGGTATAGCCTCGCCTTCGATATTGTCCTTGGCGCGCTTGTTCTCGGCGCCTCGGCTGTTCTCGGCATTACCATGCCGCCGCAATGAGGCCCGTCGAGCCTGCTATTCGGCACTGGAGAGATTGCGGCGCAAAATGGTTTTTGCGTTCGCATATAGGGGAAGGTTCGGACCCTGACATCCGAACCCTGTAAGGAGAAAGACAATGGACCGTCGAGAATTCATTGCCGCCGCCGGCACCGTTGCCGCAATGGCTTCGGCATCGCAGGCATTCGCCCAAGCGACAGAGGAGATGCATCCACCCAAATACCAGGCGCTTGAGAAGGCCGCCGCGAAATGCGTCGCGACGGGCAACGACTGCATGAGGCACTGTCTTGGCATGTATAAGATGAAGGATACGAGCATGTCGGACTGCGCCGATGCGGCCTTCCAGCTTGTTGCGGCCTGCGACGCGCTAAATGCGCTTTGCTCCGTCAATTCCGAGCATACCCGCCATTTGGCAAAGGCCTTTGCAAAGGTCTTCAGGGGCTGCGGAAACGCCTGCCACACGTACCCCAATGTCTCCCTTTGCAAGACTTGCGGGGAGGCATGTAAGGCATGCGCAGCGGAATGCGATAAGGCCGCCGCATAATATAACCGAAAGAGCGCTGTTCTATGCAATGGCTGGCGGCTGGACTGCGTTGCCCGCTCAAGCAGCGCGGCCCACCCGCTGCTTTATTTATACGCCAGCACTTTCATTGGTGCTGGCCTGCCTGCCGCGAGCCCTCATGCATCATTAAGTTTGGTAAGATGGCGCCTTGCGGCGCATGCTGCGGGGCAGTATGCAGGCCGTAAGGGACGCATCGGGTTCCTGACCCAGGTTGACTCCCTCCCAAAGGGGCAGCTGCCAGGTGCCGCATGCCGCTCACGCCGCATATCGAGAAACATTTTCTTTCCTCCGCCCTTGTTCGCGACATTGTGATCGGCATGGCGGATGGTCCCCCGGTTCCCTTCCCCCTTGCCGCGGGTCTCTCCGGCGCGATTTCGTCGACGGCGATCACCGTAACCGCGGGTCTTGCAGAGATCGCGGCAGGCGCGCTCGCAATGGGGCTTGGCGGCTATCTCGCGGCGCGCACCGATCTCGAACATTATCAGTCCGAACTGCAGCGCGAGAAAGACGAGATCAAAGAAGTGCCGGAAACCGAGCGCGCCGAAGTCCGGCAAATCTTGCGCGAGCACGGTCTTGATCCCGCCTTGGCCGAAACCGTGGCTGCCACGATCACAAGCGACCCGAAACGCTGGATTAATTTTATGATGCGCTTCGAGCTTGGCTTAGAAGAGCCGGAGGCAGGCCGCGAATTCAAAAGCGCCTTGACGATCAGCGGTGCCTATATCGCCGGCGGTCTTCTTCCGCTCGCGCCTTATTTTCTTTTGGGCGAAGTTTCCCGCGCCCTGCCGGCCTCGGTCGCGCTCACCTTGGCCGCTCTCTTAATCTTTGGCGGCGTCAAGGGTCATTTTACGGGGGTCGCGCCGGTCCGCAGCGCCCTGCAGACAGCACTCGTCGGAATTCTCGCCGCCGCAGCCGCTTTTGCCATCGCCCGGCTCGTCAGCGGCTAGCCATGCGTTGTTGCGCTGGAAAGGCCATGTTCTTTCTCGTATGACTTGAGATAGAGACTAGTGGTGGTTAAGATGGCGCCGTTCCAACCAGGAAGGAAACAACCATGAAATCAATCATACTTGGTATCGCCGCGTTGCTTCTCGCAACGGCAGCCGCCTATGCCGGATCCGTTGATGGCAGCAGCGCTTTGGCGCTCGCCGCACTGATTGCCGAGCAATCGCCAAATGTTAAGGCGAGCGACAAAATGTTGCTTGCGAAATTTCTGAATGGCCAAACCAATGCAGCTTACGCCTCCAAAAACAAAATTACGGTTGCCGCCGACGCCGTCACCTGCAAATCGAGCAATGTGGACATCACCCTCCATCAGTGCGACCTTACTTTCGGGGCAAAAAAGGCCACGACGCACGGACGGAAGGCGCACGAGCTTTATGCGACGCTTGCCGAGGCCGGCGTGCCGCCAGATGGCGCGGCCGGCCCGAACTTTGAGGCCGTCTCAAATCCCGACTGCTCAAGCGACCCCGCCCAAATTGATCAAAAGGCGGGGGGGCGGCCCCCATGCAAGAATAACCCCGGAAAAGTAACCCGGCGG
>CAYWHF010000285.1:0-4174 GCA_964457695.1 uncultured Methylocapsa sp. | reverse complement strand
GAGCAAAAGCGGCTCGCAAAAAGGGGGTGCAGGTTCGGGTCCCTCATAAATTGCTGCCGTTGATCGCTTTTATGTGTCTGCTCTTGCTGCAGGTGGACGCGACAATGGACGGCCAGGTGTCCACGCCGACTACAGCCCTCGTTATTATGCTGCTTTCGTGATCGATCCCGATGGAAATAACTTCGAGGCTGTGTGCCTCAAGGAGGCCGCGTAATGGCGACGGTCCGAAGGGAAGCTGATCTGACAATTGACGCTGACCGCGCTTGGATGGCACTTAAGGAATTTGGAAGAGCCGGAGAACTGTTCGCTGGCGTGCTGGTGGCTTGCCGGCGGCCCGGTAATATCCGAACTGTGACATTTACGAACGGCCTTGAAACGAGCGAGCGCCTTGCCACCATCGATGACAAGGACCGTCGTGTGGTTTACTCGGTTTTAGATGGGCCATTCTCGCCGCCTCAATAGCGCACGCGCACATATTCGCCCGGCGCGTCGCAGAGCGGCGGCAGGGCCCCTTCGCCAGGATAGCGTGCCGGCACTTTCTTGTGCGATTGGCGCGTGACCCATTTGATCCAGTCTGGCCACCAGCTTCCTTTGTGTTCGATAGCGGAATCGAGCCAATCCGCGAATTCGCCCGAGGGCGCCTTGCCTACCCAATGTTGATATTTTGGCTTGGCTACAGGATTGATGACGCCCGCGATATGGCCTGAGCCAGCAAGCACAAAGCGGACTTTTCCACGCAAAAGCTTGGCGCCGATGAAGACCGATTTTGCCGGCGCGATATGATCCTCGCGTGTCGCCATATGGTAGACGGGGATCGTGACGTTCTGCAGTTTTAGGGTCTTGCCGCCGAGCCGCGCCTTGCCCCTTGCGAGCTTGTTTTCGAGGTAGCAATCGCGCAAATAGGTTAGATGGTTGGCCTCCGTCATCCTTGTCGAGTCGGCGTTCCAGGCCAAGAGGTCGAAGGCAAGCGGCGGTTTGCCTTTCATGTAATTGTTGACGACATAAGACCAGATGAGATCCTCGGGCCGCAGCATGTTGAAGGCCGAGGCCATGGCGGAGGCGTCGAGATAGCCGGTCGCAGACAGCTTCTGTTTCAGCGTTCGCAGCTTCTCCTCGTCAACAAATAAACTCAGATCGCCAGCCTGGCTGAAATCGGTCTGGGCCGTGAAGAAGGACGCGCTCGGAATCCGCTTGTCGCCGGATTGCGCCATATAGGCGAGCGTCATGGCAAGGAGCGTACCGCCGATGCAGTAACCGATCGCGGTTACCTTGGATTCGCCGGTCGCTTTCTCGATAGCATCGAGGGCAGCAAAAATGCCCTCTCGCATATAAGCCTCAAAACCCTTCTTGCGATGGCGTGCGTCGGGGTTGACCCAGGATATCATGAACACGGTGAGCCCATTCTCCACCGCGAAGCGTACAAAGCTTTTTTCGGGGTTGAGATCGAGAATGTAAAATTTGTTGATCCAGGGCGGAACGATAAGCAAAGGGCGCTTAAAAACTTCTTCGGTTGCCGGCGCATATTGAATGAGCTCGATAAGATCATTGCGAAAAACAACTTTACCTGGGCTTACCGCGATATTGACTCCAAGCTCGAATTTTGACGTGTCGGTTTGGCTGATCTTGAGCGTGCCTTTGCCTGCTTCAATGTCCTTTGCCAGGAGCTCGGCGCCGCGGGCGAGATTCTCGCCGCTCGTTACCCAGGTCTCCTTGATGAGCTCGGGATTGGTGGCAAGGAAATTCGAAGGCGAAAGCGCGCTCGATATCTGCCGAAGATAAAACTGCGCCTTATCGCGAATCCTCGGATCGACATCGGTCGACCGCCTGATGAGCTCTTCGGCCCACTGCGAGGTAATGGCATGCGCCTGCCTCAGAAAATCGAAATAAGGAGGCTCCCGCCACTGCGGCGCGGCAACCCTCTTGTCCGAAGGGTCAAGGGGGACGACCGGTTCATCCTGCTCGCCGGACAGGCGGCGCAAGCTATTGGTCCATAAACGAAGGAATTTTGTGGCCAAGGATGTTTGCGCTTGGAGGGTGCGCGCCGGGTCTCTCAGCCAATGCGCGGTGATGGGGCTCAGCGTATGGTAGGCATCGGTCAGCTGGCCGGACAAATCGGTGCCTTTGGTACTTTGCGAAGGGTCAAAATAGGCGGCAAGCGCGCGGCCTCCCTGTTCCATGAGACGAGCCAAATTAAAGCCAAGACGTTCGAGATTTGGTGCTGCTGGAGCTGTTTCAGGAGCTGGCGCAGGACCAGCCGCCGCAGCCTGGCTTTCGGTTTCTCTCCCCACCGATTTTTCGTTTTGAGTCGGGGGTGCGCTCTCAGCCACAAGCGCGGGCTTTACCGTATTGGAACCTGGCGGGAAATCCGGTCCGGCCAGTTCTTTTGGCACCGCCACTGTTGCGACTGCCGTTTCCAGCCCTGTGGTTTCTTGCGCGCTCATTTAATCTTCCACGCTTAGCCGATGCCCGCGAAATATCCGGCTGTACGAATCAAAGCGGGCACTTCCGTGGTTAATGTACCCTAATCGCAAGGTTTTACCGGAGTTTAAGCGAGACTGAGCGAGCCTTTCCTGAGACTGGCGGGTCATGTCCTTCGCGGGCCTTTTTGTCGCGATTCCGACACAATAAGCTTGGATTGTTCCGCCATGCAACCAGACAAAGCGCGGCGCCGGAAAGGCAAGAACCGGAAAGGCAAGAACAGCCCCGGAGCAGACCGCCTTTCCACGAAATTTGCCGCAAGCGCGGCGTTTTCCGGAATTTATCTAGGCTTTGCTCTTCTTGTTCCGGCGCAAGGCGAAACCGTGCGCGGCTCGCCGCTCGACACATTAATGAGCACGCATCTTTTTGCCGATGTGCCGGAGGCAAGGGATTTTGTGCGCGAGTCGCGCCCGCCGCCGGATACGCTCGACTATCAGCCGTTAACGGGCCCCGACCGGGAAGGGCCGAAGCTCAAAACCAAGGACGAGCTCAAGGCACTGGAGAGTGAACTCGAAACAGCCGCCGTTCATAATGAACACGCGGCGCGAAAGCGCCTGGGTTTTAGAAAACCCGCGAACCCTCAAACCAGTCAACCGTGGCCAAAGTCAGGAGATTAATACTGCCAAGCGCTGAAGCGCTTCGCGGTTGCTCGCTTCCAAACCCTGCCGCGCCAATACGATCAGCGGGGCCGCGATGAAATTGCCAAGCGTCTCCAAAGTTTCGCGAAGCGGCGGCGCACTGCCCTCGCTCTCCGAAATGACAACGGCGCGCAAATCAAGCGCGCGCCGCAAGATGACATCCTGCGCCGAGAGCAGGTGGCTGAGCGTCCCGAGATAGCTGCCGCCGACGAGCACCACAGGCTTGGCGAGCGCAACCATCAAATCGAGAACCGTGTGAAGAGGGTCGAGCGGTACCATGATTCCGCCGATGCCTTCGATCAACAAAATGCCAGCGGTCTTGGCGATCGCCGCGCGGCAGAAATCGGCCACCTCCTGGAAATCGATTGACCGGCCTTCGGCCCGCGCGGCCATATCTGGCGAAAGCGGCGCGCGAAAGCGCCACGGCGAGATACGTTCGAGTTCGTCCGCCGTAACGCTGCGTCCCAGGGCTTCAAGCAGCAGTGTCGGATCGCTGTCCAAAGGCGCTGCCGGATCAAACCCGCTGACAAGCGGTTTTAGGGCGGCAACCGGTCTGCCGAGTGCCCGAAAGTGCGTGATGAGACCGCAGGCAACAAATGTCTTGCCGACGCCGGTGCCCGAGCCGGTAATGAAGATGGCGGACACTCAGGCGGCTCCGGGAAAAATCTTGCGTGCGGGCAAAAATTCGTCAAGCGACCGCACGGCCTGGACGAGCCGGGCAATTTCGCTGTCTGGATGAGAGGCGCAAAAGGCAAAGCGCAGCCGCCCCGTCCCTTAGGGCACCGTCGGCGGGGGGGTGGGTGGACACAAAAATCCTTCCTCCCCCCAATTTCCCCAAGCCCCCAAATGGGCGGGCGGGCACGCGGGAGTGGCCGGGTCCCGCCAGATCAAAAAGGGCAAGCTGGGTCTCGCTGGCCTGGACAAGCAGGTGCGTAGCGCTCCCCGCTGCCTCGACGAAACGAAGCAATCCCGTTGCCTTCTGGCCGTCAAGCTTGATCGCGCCCACGCTGGGATCGGGATCCAGCACCCAGAGGCCCGGGGTGGGCGCGCGCGGCGTG
>CAYWHF010000284.1:3141-4188 GCA_964457695.1 uncultured Methylocapsa sp. | reverse complement strand
ACGTTCGAAGCGCCAGAAGGATGATCGTGGCCGTAGCGAGCGTGCAAAGCAGGTGCGGCGCGAAAACCGCCATGCTCGCTTCAGAGACTTCAAAATTATCGATTAAGAAAATTGCAGCAGCCGTTGCGAACGCAATTAAAAATAGTTCCGCCAGAAGGAGCAGCACTTGATACATCACGGTTCACAAAGACTCCATCAAAGTGGAACCTAAATTTACGCGCGTAGTTCCGGTTGAAGCTCTGTATTTTCGTAATGATGTACCGAGACTTTTGTTAAAATTACCCTCCTTTACGAAGGTTCCATAGTTTATAAAAGTTCGAAGTTGGTCTTGTGCAAACAATCTAACACCAACTTGCACGGCACCAAACCAATATTCTTGCACCTGGCCGTTTGCGTACAATCTATTTTTGTGTATTTGAACATTAAAGGGAAAAAAGTCAAGAAATTTTAGTCTTGCTAAGTAAGAATATAATTTATTGATATATAATAATCGTCAGACATATTTATGCTTGTGACAGAAGAATTTACATTTGTCATATATGGCAGCAAACTGATCGTTGAAATTATTGATGTTGTGTGCGCCCCTGGGCGAGGCATTAGGAGCGGCGGGGTACCAAGCGGACGGTCGGCTTTGGAGCGCGCATGATGGTTGTGTCCAGCCCGAGTAGACCGCCAAACCGTCGAAGGCCAAACCGGATGAGAAGGGCCAGCCGCAGGTTCCGTTCCTGCCTTCGACCGTAAGAATCAGGCCACGATGGATCCGCGCCTCGAATTGACCGGATGAGGGATGGCAAGCGAAGGCGCGGGCTTCGGAGCAGCGGAAAACGCCAACGCGTGAGATAGCGTGAGCCGTATCGTCTCAAGTGGCCGGTTCGACCCAGCTTCGGGAGAGCTTGACGCGAATCCCGCCTCCCATGATTTCAAGCAGGACTTCGACGCGCCCCGTATCATCCAGCCGATCAAGAATCCCCAGCGATTGTGCAAAGGGTCCGGCCACGAGGCGTATCTTTTGACCAGGCTCGAGTGAATCGACAAACAGCAAGTTTC
>CAYWHF010000284.1:0-3131 GCA_964457695.1 uncultured Methylocapsa sp. | reverse complement strand
CGCCCTCGCACAACCGCCACTGCCGCCCAGTCGCCCCCGGTTTCTTCCCCCGCGGCACAAAGGAACCAAAGCCTTGTCTCCAAAGGTGCACTCCTGCAGTCGCCTCCCGGTAAGGCAACGTCCATGCGAGAAACCACCTCTCACCGGGCAACAGGTCCAAGTTTCCAGCCCTTCCCGCTTCAGCCGCGACAAGCATGGTCGTTGCAGTCCGACTGCTTTTGGCCTTCGATAGTCACGGGGAATCACTTCATACCCGGCGGCTAAAGTCAGCGGGCAGTGCAGCCTAGCAGTTCGCAATCGCTCAGCAAAAGTCTATCCTGGCGACTCTCACCGTACAACAAAACTTTCAGGCATTGGGCACTAACCGTTAATGCGCCGAACGCTGCCTGTCCCGGTTAAAGCGACGACCGGATGTCCATGCGATTGGCCATTGCTCTATACGGACAGCGCAAGTCCGGTTTCCTTCTCCTCGATGCGGCCCGAATGCAACCAGATCCTGCGATCGCATTTGCCGGCAAGCGCGAGATCATGAGTGACAAAGATGAGGGTCGTTCCGCGATCGCGTTTCAAGGCTAAGATGAGTTCGATTATGCCCGACCCGGTCGCCTCGTCAAGATTCCCGGTTGGTTCATCAGCAACGAGAGTGGCCGGGCCGGGGGCCATTGCGCGCGCGATCGCGACGCGCTGCTGCTCGCCGCCAGACAATTGCGCAGGATAATGCGAAAGCCTGTCTTTCAGGCCGACAGCGGCAAGTTCCGCGCGGGCCCGCGCAAAGGGTGCGGCAGCGCCCGCGAGTTCGAGAGGGATGGCAACATTTTCGAGCGCGGTCATGGTTGGAATGAGGTGAAACGATTGGAACACGATACCAATCCGCGCGCCGCGAAAGCGCGCGAGCGCATCTTCGTCAAGCTTGCCGAGGCTTATGCCATCGACTATGACCGTGCCGGTGTCGGGTCGCTCGAGGCCTGCAATCACCATCAATAGAGTCGATTTGCCGGAACCCGAAGGTCCGATCAAACAGGCGGTCTCGCCGCGCGCTATGGTCAGCGAGATACCTTTGAGAATATGAACGCGTGCCACGCCCCGCCCGAGGCTTAAGTGCACATTGCTAAGTTCTACCGCCGGTTCTTCCATCATGGCCTCTGAGATCGCACCAAAAAGTCTTTTGCTCAATCGTGTGCCGCGGACGAGATCTGGCCGGCGCTACTGCCGCACATTCCTGCATTTAGGGTTTGCGACTCTGCTGCTCGCTTCCGGCTTATCACGCCCTGTCTCATCCGCCGAGCCGGAAACACCGCTGAAA
Source organism: uncultured Methylocapsa sp. (assembly GCA_964457695.1). Classification (GTDB taxonomy): domain Bacteria; phylum Pseudomonadota; class Alphaproteobacteria; order Rhizobiales; family Beijerinckiaceae; genus Methylocapsa. The sequence goes on along the minus strand of CAYWHF010000284.1, from coordinate 1,828 downwards.
ATCATTGCTTTTGGCGACAGCCTAACTGCTGGTTTCGGGCTGCCAAGCGAACAGGCCCTCCCTGCCGTGCTCGAAAAACTTTTGCGCGCCGAGGGCTATCAGGTGACCATTGTCAACGCTGGGGTCTCCGGCGAAACCACATCCGCCGGTCTCGCGCGGCTCAATTGGACGATAGGCGATGGGGCCGATGGCGTCATCCTGGAACTAGGCGGTAACGATATGCTGCGCGGGATAAAACCAGAGATAACAGAAGCCGCGTTCGATGCCATACTAGCAATCCTTAAGGAGCGTAAAATTAAAGTTTTGATCGCGGGCATGAAAGCCACGCCAAGCCTCGGCCCCGAATATAAGGCGCGTTTCGATGCGATTTACCCAGCGCTCGCCAAAAAATACGGCGCGCTAATCTATCCATTCTTCCTTGATGGCGTAGCGGGCGTGCCCGCCTTGAACCAAAACGATGGGTTACATCCGAACGGCGCCGGGGTCGTCCGCATTGTCAAAGGCATCATACCAACGGTCCGGGTCTTTATGGAGCAATTGGGCGCAAAAGCCGCCAAGCCACAATGAGTTGAGGAAGGTATTGGGGCGCGCTTTCCTACGGCGTCGAATCTCGGCTATAATCACTAAGATCAATGTTTACTGTGGTCGCTTGGGGCCGAGCCAATTCGGGTATCCAAGCCAACGGTTAGGAGGGATCCATGCCCCGTTTGTTCACGGGACTCGAAATCCCTTCCGATCTCGCCATGGACCTTTCCATGTTGCGCGGCGGACTCTCCGGCGCGCGCTGGATCGATGCGGAAAATTACCATCTGACCTTGCGGTTCATCGGCGATATCGATGACGCGACCGCACGGGAAGTCCATTCGACCCTCGGGCGGATCCGGCTGCCGCCGTTTACGGTAACGATTGAGGGCTTGAGTTCTTTTGGCGGTGCTAAGCCCCGCGCGCTCATCGCGAAGGCCAGGCCAGCACCTCCTTTGGTCGAACTGCAGGCGCAGCAAGAAAGGCTAATACGGCGCGCCGGCGTTCCTCCGGACGGGCGAAAATTTATCCCTCATGTCGCGCTTGCGCGGCTGCGCGCGGCATCCTGCGCTGCCGTTGCCGAATATCTCGCCGCGCGGGGAGGATTACTTTCCCGCCGGTTTGAGGCGACGCGCTTCGTTTTGTTTTCGTCGCGGGCATCGACCGGCGGCGGTCCCTATATCGTCGAAGCCGCCTATCCGCTTTGCTGAACGCCGTACAATCTTTGCGGGTCCTGCGGGAGCAGGTTAGGGGGAAACAGTAACTTCTCCCGAATACACAAAGCCACCAAAGCGGCAGTCGCCCGGTATCACCGTCGACGGTGTACACAACGGATTGGATGGGTTCCAGAACGGCGTCTTGAAGTTGATATCGAAGCGGTCAGGCTTCGCACTATTGTCCACCGCAATCGCCGTGAAAAGGTGGTGCACGTCCTCCACCGTCTTCCCTTTAATAATGGTGATCGAACGCATCCTGCCGCTTGCGGTGATCGTCCCAGTTGCGTGGTCGACGTTGTAGGAATCGATGTCGAAAGAATACATCTCCATCGAAAAGGCGCTAGCTAGGCCGTCAGGCGCTCCCATCCCGCCGACTGCGACCCCGCAGCTCACCTGAATGGGATTGATTGAGAAAAATGAGTCTTGACCCAAAACCGACGCATCGGTGTAGGCGCCCGCGCCCCTATTTCGAAGCAGATCCGTATCGGCGCAAATGCCAGGACCGCTTACCAGCCCAATCCAGATCACCATCACAAACCCTGAAAGCAGTGTTTTCATAATCATCTTGGTCTCCCTTGTATCCCCCGTCT
>CAYWHF010000283.1:0-4192 GCA_964457695.1 uncultured Methylocapsa sp. | reverse complement strand
ACTTTTCCGGCTTACGCGCATATTTAATGTTCACCAAAGAGACTGCGCTGCCTGTTGAGCGCGAAATTAGATCATGAGGGTCAAGTTAAAAATGGTGCGGCTCGCCTGGGTAAATATTATCGTTTTATTCTCGATTTCATTCCTCATTCCGCAATGTCGAGCATTGGCAAAGCAGGACGGCGTGCCACACTTCAACATCGAGCGCACATGCCGGGAAGCGCGCGCCTATACTGGTGCCGATAAGGAGGTCGCTTACAAAGGCTGTTTGAAGGACGAGGCCGATGCGCGCGAGCAATTGGCCCAAAAATGGACGGGTTTTAAGCAGGCAGACCGCCGCGACTGCGTCCTGCAAGGCGCCGCCCCGATGCCGAGTTACGTCGAGCTTTTGACCTGCCTCGAGATGAGTGAAGAGGTCGAAGCGCTCAATGCGCCGGATGGCAGGCGCGGGAATAAGATTCGTGGCTCGGCTCGTCAAACTCCGCCAGGGCCCACCCAAGGCGCCTCGCCGGGTGAAATACCAGCGCCGCTGCCCGAAGGAGGTACATTTGCTAAGCCCAATTAAGCTTGCCAGGCGAAGTCCGCACGTCAGAATCATAAAAAAGAGGCGGAGATACTCTGTGTATCCCCGCCTCCAAAAGTCCTGTCCATAACCTGTTCGCCGGCCTTCGTCTTTGGTATGAAGGCTACGCCATATTGAGGTGCGGTTTCGACAATACAGGCGTCCTCCCAAGACTTGGACTGCTATGCCGAACTTATCACGGCTTCGACCTTGAACGGCTTACCTTGTCACCGTAGCTTACGTTTCAAGCAATGTCACGCGGAAATAGACAGAATGTTTCCAAATGGGCAAAAATTTGAAAGCATTTACGGCCAAGGTGGATTTTTCGGTGCCAGTTTGGCACGCAAGGCCGAAAGTCCCCACTGATAAGGATCTAAGCCACGGGAAAATGACGATGAATATGCCGCCAAATGACACGCCTTCCTCGCAAAGCTACGGCCCGGCCGCGACGGTGAAAGTGCCCGGCCTTGGAGGGCGCATTCGCAATTGGTTTCTGACCGGGGTCATCGTAGCGGGTCCGCTCGCAACGACCGTCTATATCGTGTTGTGGTTCGTCGATACCATCGACAATTGGGTCAAAAGTCTCGTGCCTAATAATTTCTGGCCCGACAGCTATTTGCCGTTTCAATTGCCCGGGCTTGGCGTGGTGTTGGCCTTCTTCGCGCTTACTTTGCTCGGTTTTCTTGCCGCAAATCTTGCCGGCCGGTCCCTCATCAGGTTCGGCGAAGCGATGCTGGCACGCATGCCGGTCGTCCGCTCAATCTACAAAAGCGCGAAACAAATTTTTGAGACCGTGTTTTCCGGTTCTGGTACGACGTTCCGCAAGGTGGGGATGATCGAGTTCCCGGGCGAGGGGAAATGGTCCATTGTTTTCATTTGTACGCCTCCCGGCTCATCCCTCGCCGGCCACCTCGCAAGCAAGGAGTATATTTCGGTATTTTTGCCGTGTACCCCGAATCCGACCACCGGCTTTTACTTCTACCTGCCGGCGCGCGAGGTCGTCGAACTTCCAATCAGCCCTGACGATGCCGTCAAGCTTATCGTCTCTTGTGGCGTCATCCAGCCCGATTCAAGAGCGGTCATCACCGAATTCGGTAGCAATCAAAAGCGCATCTCGGCGTAAGATGCGATCAGACATAAGCCCCCCTCGTCGCTCTGGCGCTTGCCGGGCGTTTGACCTAGAGCTGTGGGACAGCTATCACTGGGCGTGCCGCGGGAATCTGCCGCGCCGCGCGGATGCGCCATGGCCGTTTATACCGAAGTCAGCGACGCGGATCTTGCCCAGTTTCTCAACCATTATGATCTTGGCCAAGTTCTTGCCCTAAAAGGGATCGCCGAAGGGGTAGAGAATTCGAACTATTTTCTACACACGGAACGCGGCAATTTCATTCTTACGCTTTATGAAAAACGGGTCGATGAAAGGGACCTGCCTTTTTTTCTCGGGCTCATGGAGCATTTGGCTGCTCATGGATTAAATTGTCCGCAGCCCGTTCGAAACCGTGGAGGCGAAGCGCTCGGCAGGATTGCGGGGCGCCCGGCCGCATTGGTGACATTTCTCGATGGCATGTGGCGTAGAAACCCCAGCGTCCGCTGCTGCGCATCCGCCGGCAACGCGCTTGGGAAGCTGCATCGCGCCGGCGAAGAATTTGCCGGCAACCGGGCCAATGCGATGGGCCTTGAGGCTTGGCCCGATTTGTTTGAAGAGGCAGAGCCGCGCGCCGATGAATTGCAGCCTGGTCTCGCAGCCGACATAGCCAACGAATTGGCCTTTCTCGGGGCTAACTGGCCGCGCAATTTGCCGCGCGGCGTCATCCATGCCGACCTTTTTCCCGACAATGTCTTGTTTCTCGACGATGAAGTATCCGGACTCATCGATTTCTACTTCGCCTGCACCGATCAACTTGCTTACGATGTTGCGATTTGCCTCAACGCCTGGTGTTTTGAGCCGGACGGCGCCTACAACATTACCAAGGGGCTAGCCTTCTTGAGCGCCTATGAGGGAATTCGGAAATTAACCGCCGACGAAGCCGAGGCCTTCTTGGTCCTCGCGAGGGGTGCTGCTCTTCGCTTCGCCCTAACCCGCCTCGTCGACTGGTTGAATGTGCCGGCAAATGCTCTGGTGCACCCCAAGGATCCCCGCGAATATATTCAAAAACTGCGCTTCCATCAGAAAGCTCAGAGCGTCCGCGAACTGGGTTTGCTGCGATGAAGGGCGAGGTCTCGATCTGGACCGATGGCGCCTGCTCGGGAAACCCCGGCCCCGGAGGCTGGGGCGCCATTCTCAGCTGCGGAGGTCATGAGAGGGAGCTTTTTGGGGGCGAGGTTTCGACGACCAACAACCGCATGGAATTGACCGCCGCGATCGCGGCTCTCGAAGCGCTGAACAAGCCATGCGCCGTTCGCCTCCACACCGATTCGAACTATCTCAAGGGTGGCATAACGTCATGGATCGTTGCCTGGAAGCGCAACGGCTGGCGCACCGCCAACAAGAAGCCGGTGAAAAATGTCGAACTGTGGCAACGACTCGATGCCGCCGCCGCGTGTCACGATGTTGATTGGGTTTGGGTGAGGGGTCACAGTGACGATGTCATGAATGAACGCGCGGATGCCCTCGCGCGCGAAGGGATGAGAGCATATCATGGCCGTGGCCCAATCGATAGCCCTACAGAATAAGTTGGGACTTGTTCCACCTCCAAGGATGAATATCGCATGATCCTATCGGTCAATCCGCTCATCGCGATGGGCGTGCTCGCCTCCACCGCTGCGACAGATGCCGCCTATGTGTTCTTCAATGCCGCGGTGACCGGCAGGCGCCGTATCTGGGCCGCCAACTGGAGCGCGATCTGGTACCTGCTGTCCGCGTTTGCCGTCATTAGCTACACGGAAAATGCCGTTTATGTCCTGTTTGCCGCAGCGGGCTCGTGGCTCGGCGCCTTTGCGTCGGTAAGCTGGCTCGGCCGCGGTTCCGCAACAACCGCGATGGGCCGCAATAACCCGCCTTGAGGGCGAGGCGGCCTAAAGCTCCTTAAGTAGCGCTTCCGCGCTCGAGACTTCGACCTTGCCCGGCATATCTTCGGCGTTGAGTTTGCGCACCACGCCGTCGTCGACGATCATCGCGTAGCGCTGCGAGCGGATGCCGAGCCCGCGCGCGGTCAAATCGAACGAAAGCCCGAGCGCGCGCGCAAAATCTCCGTTGCCGTCGGCAAGAAACGTGATCTTGCCTTCGGCTCCGGTATGCTTAGCCCAGGCGCCCATGACGAATATATCGTTAACGCTCGTCACCGCTATGTCGTCGATGCCTCTTGCCTTGAACGCGCCCGCGTTGCCGAGAAACCCCGGCAAATGGTTCTTGTCGCATATTGGGGTAAAAGCGCCGGCCACGGCAAAGAGCACCACTTTGCGGCCTTTAAAAATTTGCTCAGAGGTTCGAACCTCCGGACCTTCCGGCGTCATAATCGTAAACGATGACTTGGGGATTGTATCGCCAATCTTGATTGTCATGGTTGCTCCTTCACCAAACGCTCAGGCTTATTTCGGTCTGGTGGATGCTACACCGAAAGTTCCGGAGACACCCGCCAAGCTAGGGACAGAGGAGGTGTCAAGGGAACGCTTTTCGTTTGTTCGTTTTAATCA
>CAYWHF010000282.1:0-4204 GCA_964457695.1 uncultured Methylocapsa sp. | reverse complement strand
AAAAATTTTTGTTGAAATCGCGGGAGTAGGCCAAACTCTCTCAAGGGCCCGAACGCCAGGGCATGACGATCGTGCCCCTAAAAATTTATTTCAATGGGAAGGGCAGGGCAAAGATCGAGATCGCTCTCGCCCGCGGAAAACAGCTGCACGACAAGCGCGAGACGGAAAAGGCGCGCGATTGGAGCCGCGAGAAGGGGCGACTGCTACGCGAGAAGGGGTGACGGTTCGCATGGTCCGTGCAGAATGATCACCCGGCCCAGCGGCAACGATTGCAGCTCTCCCATCCGGTTCCATATTGGGCCTTATACGACAGCTCCCTCATTTAGTTAAACGCTCGTGTTCTGTGAGCAAAAAATGGATGTAACTACGGATGAGATTGCAAAAAAGTCTAGCTTCTCCGGGTTCGATTGCTATCCCAGCTTTTAGATCGGCGCCATGCCGGATGCCGCCGCCTGTCGGAGACGACAGATAGCCGTGCAATGCGGTGATCCACCCTAAAACCTGATCGAGAGTTTTCCCTCGATTATGATTCTGGAGGTCGGCAGCAATCTTGTTGAAATATTTTCCTTGTATTGTCCCCGTTTCAGTGTCGAGACCCCGAAAGGCGGTCGAAATGGTTTCAAGAAGCCATAGAAGTTCTTGAACAGCTGCACGGCCGCGACCTTCCAGAAGAAATTTTTCTGAATCGTCTAAAGAGCGTTGGATAAGCTCCTGCACTTGTTCGTCAAGTGATGGTGTTTGCTTTGGCAGAGCAATTTGCAAGTGCGGGTTACACGCCAGCAAATCGGGAGGAGAGATTTCGTATCCCGCATCGTTTTCGAACAATACTCGGTTCAACCTATTCAGGTCGGGCAGGCCGATCCCTGATGGACGAAGCGCTTCGCAGGCGTCATAGAATGCCTCGATAAACAAGGGGGCGTTTTCGGACGCTCGATGCATATAACTGTCAAGATCAGTTTCAGCCCAACTCGCGCTAGAACTCCAGCTTGAAGTGATTCCGACCGCTCCCGCGAAGTACACCTTGAAGTGTTCCAGCAGCCGATGGCGATCTCCCTGCGAGACGATTTTCCCTATCAAGTCCGAGAAGCTAAGGGCGACGCCAGACGGAATTGGGCCGGGAGAGTCGAACCGCCAAGCGTCATTAAATTTCAACATGCACTCCATCCCAAGACTTTTGCTCGACCTACTCTGCTCATCCAGGAAACGACATCATGAGTCAAAGTACGGCTTTCAGTATAAGTACAAAAAATTAAGAAGTTTGCGCCCCGCTTGAGCTTGTGTTTGTAGTTGCGCGGGTTTACCTACCTGATCCAAGGTGGTCCGATACTTCGCGGCAACCATTGAACCCCTTCGAATATTTGGCGGCCTTATTGAGCATGACCAATACCAAAACGCGTGTGTTCGTTTCCCATTCGTCTAAGGACCAACAATTCGTCGATCAATTTGCTTCGGAACTTCGCCGTTTCGGATTCGATGTTTGGTATGACCAATGGGAGATCGCGGTCGGTGATTCCATCGTTGAGAAGGTATTCGAGGGGCTCGAAGCCAGCGACACACTCGTTATCGTGCTGAGTACTGCCTCGATAGGCTCGCGGTGGGTCAAGGAGGAGCTGCTGTGATGCGTCGGCACGAAATGGGCCATCTTCCTGTTAGTGCAAAACACTAGAATTCTGGACCAAAATTGGACCCTTGAAATTGCGGGGTCTTTTTTAGTGCACAATTCCAATGCGAAATGCTTCATCTTTGTAGCCGACGTATCGTCCAATGCTGGGGACGGACGAAACCAAGCGGCGGTTCGGTCGTCCCAGCTGCCAGACGTAATGTTAGTGAATCTTACATCGGAGCTGACGTCCAGCAACACGCTGCGCTATCGAAGCGCCGCCGCAGCCCGATTCCAACCGGACCAAAAAATCGGTCGATCTTACAAGGTTAAGAGGAAGCGGCTGTTTTCGGCGTGTAAGGTTTTGGGCCTCGACCGGACAAAATTGTTTCACGTGAAACATTTTTAGAATAATTCTAATGACTGAATGCCGCCCCAGCTTGTGGGTTTCCATGAGCCAACCGCCGGACTCTTGTCTGCGGGTTTCGCCGCTTTCCTCTGCCTTTGTGCCCAGGCCCCGTTTGGCATAGTGTGGGCGCCAACATGTCCCACAACACTTTTGGCCACCTCTTTCGTGTGACGACTTTTGGCGAAAGCCATGGCGTGGCGATCGGCTGTGTCGTCGATGGCTGCCCGCCTTTGATCCCACTCGATGAAGTCGGCATCCAAACATTTCTCGATCAACGCCGCCCCGGCCAAAGCCGGTTTACGACCCAGCGCCAAGAGGCCGATCAAGTCAAAATCCTTTCGGGCGTTTTTTATGACGAAAAAACCAAGTGCCAGGTCACGACCGGTGCGCCCATCGGGCTCCTCATCGAAAACACGGACCAGCGCTCAAAAGACTACGACGCCATCAAGAACGTCTATCGGCCGGGCCATGCCGATTTCACCTATGATATCAAATACGGCATCCGCGATTATCGCGGCGGCGGGCGCTCGTCCGCGCGGGAGACCGCGATGCGCGTCGCCGCCGGTGCGATCGCGCGAAAAATTATTGCGTCCGTGAAAATCCGTGGCGCGCTGGTGCAGATGGGTCCGCATAAAATCGACCGCGCCAATTGGGATTGGGAGGAAGTGCCCAAGAATCCGTTCTTTTGCGCCGATGCCAAGGCTGCGGCTTTTTATGAGAGCTATCTCGATGGCATTCGCAAGGCAGGATCTTCGATCGGCGCGGTCATCGAGATTGTGGCGGAAAATGTCCCGCCGGGCTGGGGCGCGCCAGTCTATGGCAAGCTCGATGCGGAGCTCGCGGGCGCGCTCATGTCGATCAATGCGGTCAAGGGCGTCGAGATCGGCGACGGTTTTGCGGCAGCGGCGCTGTCCGGCGAAGCCAATGCCGACGAGATGCGCCGCGGCGAGAACGGCGCGCCGGCGTTTCTCTCCAACCACGCGGGCGGCATTCTCGGCGGCATTTCAACCGGCCAGCCCATCGTCGCGCGTTTCGCGGTCAAGCCGACCTCCTCGATCCTGCAAGCGCGCCGCACCGTCGACCGTTTTGGCGCCGACGCCGAAATCGTAACAAAGGGCCGCCACGACCCTTGTGTCGGAATTCGCGCCGTTCCCGTCGGCGAAGCGATGGTTGCCTGCGTGTTAGCGGATCAGTTTTTGCGCCATCGCGCGCAAATCGGAGAAAGCGCAAAATGGCCATTCCGTCGATAGGGTGAGCAAGCGATGCCTTTATCTGCCCCCTCCTCTTCCCGCGCGCGGGCAAAAGAATTTTGCGACCGCTATGGGCTACAAGTACCCATCTTGCTTGCGCCCATGGCGGGCGCCTGCCCCGTGGCATTGAGCGCGGCGGTCGCCAATGCGGGCGGCATGGGCGCAATGGGCGGTGTGCTGAGCAAGCCCGAGGCGATTGCGGCATGGGCTAATGCCTTCCGGCGCGAATCGAGTGGAAGCTTTCAGATCAATCTTTGGGTCCCGGATCCCCCGCCTGAGCGCGACGCGGCAGCGGAAGGAAAACTCGGATGCTTTTTGGTGTGCTGGGGTCCCGAGGTCCCGCCGGAGGCCGGTGATGCAGCGCCGCCCGATTTCGTCGCGCAATGCGTGGCTGTACTTGCGGCAAAGCCCCGCGCGGTTTCCTCGATCATGGGACTCTTTCCGCCCGCGTTCGTCCAAAGTCTGAAGGCCCAGGGCATCGCCTGGTTTGCAACCGCCACGACGCTTTCGGAGGCGCTGCAGGCCGAGGCGGCAGGCGCGGACGCCATCATCGCGCAAGGTTTCGAGGCTGGCGGCCATCGCGGCGCCTTCGATTCCGCTTCCGCCGAGAGCCAATGTGTGGGACTCTTCGCCCTGATCCCGCACCTCGCCGGCAGGCTTTCGATCCCGATTATTGCGGCGGGCGGAATAGGCGACGGGCGCGGCGTCGCCGCCGCTCTGACCCTTGGCGCTTCCGCCACCGCGATCGGCACTGGTTTTCTGCGGTGCGCGGAGGCGCAAATAAATCCGGCATGGGCGAAGGCGCTTGAAGGCCTCGCGCCCGAAAGCACGGGTCTAACCCGCGCCTTTACCGGGAGGCTCGGGCGGGCGCTGAGCAATGCCTATGTCCGCGCCGCAGCCGCGCCGGATGCTCCGCTGCCCGCGCCCTATCCGGTCCAGCGCGGC
>CAYWHF010000281.1:0-4210 GCA_964457695.1 uncultured Methylocapsa sp. | reverse complement strand
CCGCTCGTGCCGCATTTGCTCGGGGCCAAATCGGCTAAGGAGATTGCCGCGATCGAATTGCAGACGACCCGCGAAACGCTCACCGCCGGAGACATTTTTAAGATTCAGGCTGGAACTGTGGAGTCGATAAGGATCGAAGGGGGATCTTCCCGCCTCGACAATATCGGGCGGGAAATGAAGGCAGGCGAAATTTTTGTCGAAGGCGATTGCGGCAAATCTCTTGGCCGCGCCATAAGCGGCGGAAATATCGTGGTCTACGGAGACTGTGGTCCTTATGCGGGTTCGGCCATGTCGGGCGGACGGCTTGAGATTGCCGGCGACGCCGGAAGTTTTCTCGGCGCGCCGCTCGAAGGCGAGATGGAAGGCATGACCGGTGGCCTCTTGATCGTGCGCGGAAACGCGGGTGCGCGCGCGGGCGACCGGCTGCGACGCGGCACGATGCTGATCGAAGGCTCGGCCGGCGAATATCCCGCAAGCCGGATGATCGCGGGAACGCTGATCGTGCTTGGCGGCTGCGGCTCTTTGCCCGGCTATCTCATGCGCCGGGGCACGATCGTCCTCGCCGAAGCACCAAAACTCAGCTCCACATTTGTCGATTGCGGCCTACAGGAACTCGCCTTTGGCTCCCTCTTTGCAAATCTTCTACGTCCCGAGAGCCGCGGCGCCGCGCGGCTCCTTTCGCGCCCGCTCATGCGCTTTGCCGGCGATATGGCGGCGCTCGGGAAGGGCGAAATTTTCTTCCCCGGATGATGGCACCTGGCTAAGATTCAAGCATCTGCCATTTTATTCTATGATTGCGTGCCGCAACTAGCGATCAACGAGGCAAATTTTGCGAGGAAATTTGATATCAAGCGCGCAACAGTGGTGAAGCTCACACGCTAACGCCAAAGAAAACGCTAATGCTCACGGCAAACGAAATTATTAAACGTCTCGAGCTTGCGCCATTACCAGGTGAAGGCGGTTTCTTCAGGGAAACTTACCGGTCTCGACTGGCCATACCTTCAAAAGTCTTACCACCAGGCTACGCCGGAAACAGGCAAGTCTCAACGGCCATCTATTATTTCTTGACTCCTGAAACGTGCTCTCTTCTTCACAGGCTGACCGGCGACGAGATATTCCATTTTTATCTGGGCGATCCGGTTGAGATGTTGCAGCTTCATGCTGATGGCACCGGAGAACTCATAATTATCGGAAGCGAACTCGCGGCAGGAATGCGGCCCCAAGTTTTGGTTCCTGCCGGCTCGTGGCAGGGATCGAGGCTGGTTTCCGGAGGTCAGTTTGCTCTGATGGGAACAACCATGGCACCAGGCTTTGCATTTGCCGACTACACGCGCGCAATGCGGAACGAACTGACTGAGCGTTACCCGCGATACGCTGAACTAATATCCCTTCTGACACACTAACTATTGCACATCCGGCGTTATGTTGTGATCGACCGCCTCATGACCGACCGTCCTAAGATGGAGCGCCGCGACCGGTTCCTCAATCTCATCGGCACAAAACCGGTCATCATGGGCATTCTCAATGTGACGCCGGATTCTTTTTCCGACGGGGGGAAATTTTTTGCTCCCGAGGCGGCCAAGAAACAGGCCAAAAAACTCGTGTCCGATGGGGCGGATATTATCGACGTCGGGGCCGAATCGACGCGCCCGGGACACACTCCCGTCCAGGCGGAAGAGGAGCTTGCCCGCCTCGAGCGTTTTTTGGGCGAGCTCACAAACTCCCTCGACATTCCCTTTTCGATCGACACTTCGAAGGCGCGCGTCGCGCGTCGCGCGGCCGAACTCGGCGTGAGCGTCGTCAATGACGTCTGGGGTTTTCAAAAAGATCCCGGTATGGCCGATACAGTCGCCGAGACCGGCATGGCCGCGGTTCTCATGCACAATCGCGACGGCATCGATCCAAACCTCGATATTGTTGCCGACATGCGCCTTTTCTTCGACCGGTCCTTAAAACTTGCCGATGCCGCGGCCATTCCCCGTTCGCGCCTCCTCCTCGACCCCGGCATCGGTTTTGGCAAAAACAGGGCGCAAAATTACGCCGCCTTGACCAATCTTTCGGCGCTGAAAGATTACGGCCTGCCGATTCTCGTTGGCGTATCGCGAAAGTCGCTGCTCGCGGACAAGGGCGCCGCGCCGGATGATCTCACGCTCATTCGCACCATTGTAGCCAATCTTGCGGTGGCAAGAAACGGCGCTTCGATCTTCCGCGTTCACGATCCTGCCGAGCACATCGCCGCCTTCAAGGTTTTCGATGCCATCGTCCGCTGAAAAAAAACTCGCGGGCCAAGGCCCATCGACCGGGATTGGCCTCGGCCTCGGGAGCAATATCGGCGATAAGCCCGCCAACGTTCGGCGTGCACTCGCTTTGCTTGAAGAGCGCGGCATTGTCCGGCTGCGCGCCGTGTCCTCGATCTACCGGACGCCGCCCTGGGGCTATGAGGAGCAGGATTTTTTTGCCAATGCCTGCGCCTTGGGAGAGACCCGGCTCGCCCCTCTCGAACTTCTTGCGGCCGTCAATGCGATCGAGACGGACATGGGCCGAAAAACCTCGATTCGCTGGGGGCCGCGCCTCATCGACATCGATATCTTGTTTTATGGCGCGGATTGTTTCGAAGATCCAAAATTAAGTTTACCGCATAAATCCTTGTTTGAGCGTGCTTTTGTTCTCATACCGCTTGCCGAAATCGCGCCGTCCTTAGAAATCTCCGGTCGCTCCGTCGCCAAGGCTGCGGCCAGCATGACCGGCGAGGCAATCGAAAAATGGGAGGACGGCGCGTGATCTTTGGGCCGTTGCTTATTGGCGCGTGCCGACTGTGATCTATCCCCCGCAGCAAGAGGCGGCCCTAAAAGCCGCAGCCAATTGGCTCAAGCGCGGCGGGCCAAAATTGTTCCGTCTCTTTGGTTATGCCGGCACCGGCAAAACCACGCTCGCCAAAAAAATCGCCGAAGATGTTGATGGCGATGTCGCCTTTGGGGCCTTCACCGGCAAGGCAGCCCTTGTCATGCGCTCAAAAGGCTGCGGAAACGCGCGCACGATCCACAGTCTGATCTACCGTGCGAGCGAAACGGAGACGGGCGAGCCTGTCTTTGTTCTCAACGAGGATAGCCCAGTTGCAAGATCGAAGCTCGTCATCATCGACGAATGTTCCATGGTCGACGCGGAACTCGGCCGCGACCTTTTGTCTTTTGGCAAGCCCGTTTTGGTCTTCGGCGATCCGGGTCAATTGCCTCCCTTGAAGGGCGGCGGATTTTTTACGAACGCCGATCCTGACGTCATGTTGACCGAGGTGCACCGGCAGGCCGCGGATAACCCGATTTTGCGTTTGTCGATGCTGGTCCGCGAAGGAAAAAACCTCACCCATGGCGCTTTTGGCGAAAGCCAGGTCGTTAAGCGCGCCGAGATCGATTCCGATATGGTGACTGAAGCCGATCAGCTTCTCGTCGGCCTCAACCGCACGCGGCGCGCCTATAACGTAAGAATGCGCGAGCTTTTCAGCCGCGCCAATCCATTTCCCGAGGCGGGCGACAAGCTCGTTTGTCTCAAAAACAATCATAAGAAGGGGCTTTTGAACGGCGGCATCTGGCTTGTCAAAAGCACCAATCCGGCGCGCAAGAAAAAGCTGTTGATGAATGTAATTTCCGAGGACGATCCGGCGGAAAAACCGCGGCGGATTGGCGTTCTGCCAGAGTTTTTCCAAGGTCTTGAGGAAACCCTTCCGCCGCTTGTGCGCAAGGACTCGGATGAATTCGATTACGGCTACGCGCTGACCGTGCATAAGGCGCAAGGATCGCAATGGGACAATGTGATTTTGTTCGATGAGAGCTTCGCTTTTCGCGAACACCGCGCCCGCTGGCTTTATACCGGCATCACCCGCGCCGCACACCGCCTCACGATTGTGGTTTGATCTTCGTGTCCGGTTTGCGGATTTTTGGGCGCCGCCGAAGGAAGCAATTTGCGTATGCTCATTGCAACAATTACGATGTTGACTGGGTTAGCCATCGCCGCCGGAGCGCGCCATGCGTGTCAGCATGAAGGATTTACGGGAAGCCTACGAATTCGTCAGCATTGGCGGCGGGTACGAACATCAGGTCTATCTGTCCAAGGAGACTGGCAAGTTCTATTATCATTCCGAAGTCAGCGACGACTGGGACATTTTGCCGTACGATATAGACGCCGACGAACACTTCCCCCCAAGACCACACCAGAA
>CAYWHF010000280.1:0-4210 GCA_964457695.1 uncultured Methylocapsa sp. | reverse complement strand
ACCTTGATACCGAGACGTGCGAATATTTTTGCGCCTAGAAGAGCTGCGGCGCTATTCTTCACGCCTAGGTTTACTGTTTTTCCGGCAAGGTCACTAATACTTTCGATTGGCCAGTGTGCGAGGATGTGGAATTCCTCCACGTAGAGCGGGGCGATGTAAACGATCTGCTCGCGAATATCGTTCAGACCCGGCATGGCGCGCGCGTCATTCAGCAAGGCCACCGGCACTATGCTCATATCAGCGTCCGCCAGCGTCAAAACGCCGCTAATGTTCTGGAGACCGCCGCCGCCAGCCATCGGCACCACACGCAGCGCCACTTCGCCGTGTGGTCCGGTCACTTGGTGCGCGGCAATCAGCTTGGCGATTTCAGTGGCCGCGGCGAACTCGGTTCCGTTCGGGTCACCTGTCACGATACCTGTTGTGTACGGGTCGTGAGGCGGCCCGGCTTTTTCCACTGAACTTACCTCATTTGTAGCGCTCATGACGCTTTCCGGTGCACTCGTCTGTGCTGCCGCACCGGGAATTAGCTCGGCCATGCAGGCTGCCATCAGTAGAACGGCCTGGAGAACGTTTCTGGGTATTCGAACGGCGTTCATCTCCCCTCTCCCTACGCGAATGCGCCGGCGACAATATCTTTTTCACCTAAAAAGAAATCCTCCACATGGCGATTCCCGGTTGCTTCCTTGACGGGATCACGAGGCGCATGGCGATCGAGCTGGCCGAGCAGCACGGCATCCATGTGATTGAGGGACGCATCATGCGAAAAGAACTATTGGGGTTTGAGGAGCGCTTTATTTGCGGTACCGGCGCGGAGGTCACACCGGTTTCCGAGAGTGGACCCCATAAGTTCACGCGGGGAGCGATTTCACGCGCGTTGATCGACGATGATTCCGCCGAAGTCCAGCCAAAAAAAGCGGCGTGAACAGCAAGCAACTTGCTCGTCAAGGGACCCCTTCTATTTTCGGGCGATAAATCTGGCCGCAGAAGCCTGCTTGCCCGCCATCCAGACCCAAATGCGTCTTGCCCGCAACTTGCACTTGCGGCTTTTTAGCCCGCCGAGTTCGCCGCCAAACGAACGCCGAGGCGCACGCCGGCTCGAGGGACGCGGCCCATGGGCCTTTACGCCGATTTCGTCTATCCAAACCTCTGTCATACGGTGATGCGCAATAAGCACTTCGTTCCTTACCGGGAGCGAATCGCCGGTGCGGCTCACGGGCATGTCCTGGAAATCGGAATAGGTTCGGGGATCAATCTGCCGTTTTACCACTCGGAAGTCTGCGGCGTCGCGGGCATTGAGCCATCGATGCGGCTGATCGCGATAGCCCGGCGCTCGGCACCGGCGTTTCCCGTGCCTGTGGCATTCATCCAAGGCAGCGCGGAACTGATCCCCCTGGACAACGACAGCATCGACACGATCGTCACGACCTTTACGCTTTGCAGCATCCTGTGTGCGGTGGCGGCGCTCGCAGAGATGCGGCGCGTGCTCAAACCAGAAGGCCGCCTGCTCTTCCTCGAACATGGTTTGGCGCCCGATCCCAGCGTGTGCCGGTGGCAGGTTTTGCTTGCGCCAGCATGGAAGCGCGTCGCTGGCGGATGCGAGTTAAACCGGCCGATCGACAAGCTGATTGCAGACGCGGGGTTCAAGTTTGACCGTCTTAAGACCGGCTATATGCCAGGTCCAAAGCCGATTACATTTTTATACGAAGGCAGCGCTAAGCCCTATTGATTGCGATCCCGGCTGTCTCGCTACCAGCGTTTGGCCTATTGCGCGAAACCCGCGGGCCGGGCACTGTCGCAAACGCTGCTGTGACAATCTCAGGAACCATGCCTCTCTTCGATTTCTCCCCGGACTCGACACTGCGCATCCTGCCACGGCGGCTCGGCGCTTGGTTGGCCAGCATTAGCGCGGCGCTCCATCCTGGCTCATTCGCCTTTGTTATGGCGACGGGCATTGTCTCAAATGCGCTCTTCCTCGAAGGCTACCGCGAGCTGTCCGGCCTGCTGTTCGGCGTGAATGCGCTTGCCTATCCCTGGCTCGCGGCCCTGACCATTTTGCGGGCATATCGCTTTCCCGAAAAACTCTTCTCGGATCTTATGAATCCACGGTTAGTTTTTTCTTTCTTTACGCTCATTGCAGCCAATGGCGTTTTTGGCGTGGGGCTCCATTTGCACGGGGTGCACAGGGAAGCCTTGGACCTATGGCTGCTCTCGCTCCCCGTTTGGGCCGTGCTCATTTATTTCAGCTTCGGCGTCTATGTTTTTCGCAACAACGAAGGTTTGGCGAATGTCATCCAAGGCGCGTGGCTGCTCGCAATCGTCGGGACAGAATCTTTGGTAATCCTCGGCACGCTCATCGCCCCCTCGACGGGAAGTTTCAGTCGCACGGTCTTTGTCCTCATCTACATGCTGTGGGATCTCGGGACCGGCCTTTATGCAATTTACGTCGCGCTGCTTTCCTATCGTCTCTTTTTCGTTGACGTCAGCCCGGACGATTTGACGCCTATCCTGTGGGTCGTCATGGGAGCCGCCGCTATCGGCGTCAATGCGGGCTCAATTCTCCTGCTCACCGATAGCGCCATGCCATCCCTCATCGCCATGCGTCCGTTCGTCGAAGGCGTGACGCTCATTCTATGGGCCTGGGCGGGTTTTTGGATTCCACTGCTCGCTCTTTTGGGGATCTGGAAGCACGGCATTTGCCGCGTGCCTCTCACCTATTCGCCGATGCTTTGGGCGATTGTCTTCCCTCTGGGCATGTTTACGGTTGCGAGCCTGCGGCTTGCGCTTGTTGCCGATTTTCCTCTATTACACACATTTTCGCTCGCGATGATGTGGCTATCCGTTGCGGCCTGGATCGCAACCTTTTTGGGGCTCGCAATCGCGTCGTGGCGGAGTTTTCGCAGATTTATGCAAGGCGCAAAGTGATTAGGCTCGCGTAATGATAAGTTCGCTGTGGACCGCATGATGCGTGGACTTCATTGCTACTTTGGTCAGCCGGAACCCATGCGAGCTTGCCATCTCATGGATCTCGCGGGCGTCGTCGTAGGTCGCCAGAAACGATCCCTTCGCTTGCGCTAGCATATTAAAAAGCTGCCGATGGTCGATCTGGTTGTGGGCGTAGAGCCTCGTGCCGGCTCTCTTTCCCCCGGCCGTATATGGCGGGTCGATAAAGAAGGCCGCGCGAGCATCAAGACTACGCCTTGCAATGACCCCTAAAGCGTCTTCTTGCCCAAAATCTATCTTCGACCGGAGATTCCGGATGGTTTGAAGCCGCGCCACGAGAGTTTTTGGATACCAGCGCGATCGCAGGCCGCGGCCATTCTCGCCGTCCTTCATAAGACTTGCGCCTTTGGCAAGAATCCCGCCGCGGTTTACGCGGTTTTTGAGGATCGTTTTGAATGCAAGTTGCCGCTGAGACGGCGGCTCCAATCGCAAAAAGCATTCGACAGACGGGCGAGACATTTCAAACGATAAAATTTCGCGACACAACCACTGGAAATCAACATCATTGCCATGGATGAGAACATTCCAGACCGCGGCGACATCCGGATCGATCTCGGAAATCACCACGCGTTCGGCAAGGTCTTCGACCGCCACCGTGAGACTCGCGACCGCGCCGCCGGCAAATGGCTCGATGAAGATAGCGGGGCGCGGCAATCCGGAGAGCCACCGCCTGATTTCCGGCACGCACCAAGTCTTGCCGCCAGGATAGCGGAACGGGCTGAGTTGCCGGACCTGCGAAACGTTCGTCGGCTTTTTGGGCGCAACCCGCCGCGGCTTGGGCCAATCAAACGGCAGGTCAGGCTGTGACATCGCTTTCAACTCCGCCTTCGAACATCGCCGGGGAGTTTGCTATGTCCACCTTGACTTGAAAAGAGCTCTCGGCTTCAATTTCCTTGTGTTTTGGGAGATCTGCCCAAGTTATTGTTAGCCGCCGGATGGCCGCCGCGGCCTGGATCCTCACCGGGCTGGTCCGATTGACCATTACATTTTAGAGAGAGCGTAAGTGCGATTTCCTTCTCCGCGGCGGCCGGAATGCGGCTAGCTCCTGCGGTATCCGCGCCCTTATGAACAGGCTGTCTTGCCGCATTTTTTCATATTGGCGACCTTGGCTTGCAGATCGCCGTAACCCACGGCCCCGATCACGACATCCTCGCCGATC
This sequence comes from uncultured Methylocapsa sp., assembly GCA_964457695.1. Classification (GTDB taxonomy): domain Bacteria; phylum Pseudomonadota; class Alphaproteobacteria; order Rhizobiales; family Beijerinckiaceae; genus Methylocapsa. The sequence goes on along the minus strand of CAYWHF010000280.1, from coordinate 51 downwards.
ACAAAGGTGGGGGTCCCACTGATCTGAAGCGCCCTGGCAAGTTTTTCGGAT
>CAYWHF010000279.1:0-4211 GCA_964457695.1 uncultured Methylocapsa sp. | reverse complement strand
GGTGGGGGGGGGGGCAAGGCGGGTGAACAATGCCCGGCTGCGGTTCCCGGGAAGACAGGCGAATCTGGGCCGCACCGGTGGCGTCGGCAAGCCGAACCAGAACGCTCGGCCAGAGACTGCCGTCGAGCAAGGCTTCGTGGATCAGGTCGATCAGAGCAAAAAGCTCGCTCTCTTCGCTCATGGCGTGCCCTAGCCTGAAGGTTTTCCTCTATTCTGAAATTTCTGATTACGCTAAACCGCTCAGCGCTCATGCGGCCCTGTGAGGCGCCGCTCGTCGAGAGGTAGACGAATTTACTATCTAATTATACTCCACTCATCAAAATATATCAATGATAATTTAGCAATAATCGTTGCGATGCCGAATAAATTGTAAGAACAGGCGAAATAGGCGCTTGTGTTGTCCTGAAGCAGGCGACGGCGGCCTGATCCGGCACAATCGCCGCCGCGCGTGCCGTCCCCGGTGCGAAGCAGGGGTCAGTCGCGAGTTGCCCGTTTGTCATTGGTAGTAACAGTCCCCCGGCAAAGCCGGGAGCAGTGTGGATATTCGCCGCTCAATGCCAGCCCCTGCTAGCGCAAACCGTCAACCAAGCACACCATATTTTTTGAACCAGGCCTGCATGGCCGCCCACGCGTCGTGTGCTGCTTCCGGACGATAGCTCTGCCGGTAGTCGGCAAAAAAACCATGCGGCGCGCCCGGATAAATTTTGAAATTCGCCGTTTTTCCGGCCGCTTCGAGCCGTTCCTTCATCGTTTCCACCTGATCTGGCGTGATGCTCCCATCCGCAGCGCCATAAAGGCCGAGCACCGGCGCTTTGACCTCAGCCGCAACATCAAACGCGTTTTTCGGCATCGCCGCGCTCGGGGGATCCATGAGGCTGCCGTAAAAGGCGACACCCGCTTTGAGGGCAGGGCTATGCGCCGCATAGAGCCAGACTGTGCGTCCGCCGCGGCAAAAACCGAGTATGCCGAGCCTGTCCGAATCTCCGCCTTGCTCCTTGGCCCATGCAACCGAATCGTCAAGATCAGCAAAAAGCTCGCGGTCGGGCTTGGTGTTGACTAACTCCATTAGCTCCGAGGGGTTTGAAATTTGGGTCATGTCGCCAAGACGGAAATAATAGTCAGGGGCGACAGCAAATGCGCCGAGCTTACCGAGCCGCCTCGTCACATCCTTGATGAATTCGTGCAGGCCGAACACTTCCATGGCGACGAGGATGATGGGCGGCTTTTGCGCAGCGTTGGGCTTTGCATAATAGGCGGGCATTTCGCCGCCCGGCACTTTTATCTTTGCAGTACCGGCGGAGAGGCCTTCCGTATCAGTCTTGATGGCCGCGGCGCGAACCGGGCCCGCGGCAAGCGTATAGCCGAGCGCGGCGGCGGCAGCGCTCGTCAGACAGTCGCGCCGCGAGACCGGGACGCCAGTTGGCGATTGGGTTTCACGATCGGTGATTTGAAAGAGAGGCAGATTCGCCATTACCCGTCGCTCCTTTTGCCAGCGGTAGCCTAAGCGCACCGTGAATGCATTGCCGCATGGCCTCTGGCTGATAGCTTGCCGATCCCCGCTTAAATTTCGTCCAAATGGGGTCAATGCGTTAAACGCAAGAACAAGGTTCTGTCAAACCACGCTGGGCTTCGGGATTGACGGCCGGCAACCTTCACGCCATGACCGGCTCCTATGAGCCTCATTCACAATGAGCGGACAAAACTTTTGGCCAATGGCTTGAACGGTGCGGCCGCATCGTCCTTTGCCATTGGCGTGCTCGCCCCTATTGCTGCAGCGTTCTACAGCGTAGGCGGGACTCCACGGGTTTCGCTTACGACGATCGTCATTGGCGCAGTGATTTGGCTTCTCCTGGCTGTCGCCCGAGATTTGGCCGCTAGACGCGTTCTTGGAGGATTGAGAGAATGAACGGCTACGAGCTTTTTGCCTTCGTCATCCTGCCTGTCTGCATTGCAATCGTCGCTTGGTTAATCGTTCTCGTCAATGAGCGGTGGCAAAAGCATCATGGCCGGTAAGTCGTACGATGGCTCAATGCTACATAAACATACTGCAACGAAGGAATTGGCGAGAAGTTATGGTTGCTCGGGCAAACCAATCTTGTGTTGTAGCGCTGGACTTCAACGCGCAGCGCCGGTGCCTACCGTGAGCGTGCGTACGACCGCGCCTTGCCAGCCCGCGATCAAGCGTTCCCGCTCGGCCGGCGCCATGCGCGGCTCGAATCGCGCGCCGCATTTCCAGGCGGTGGAGAGGGCAGAGAAATCGGGAAAGAGTCCGATCGTGAGCCCAGCCAGGAACGCAGCGCCTTGCGCCGTCGCTTCGAGCAGGGCAGGGCGCTCGACCGGCGAGCCCAGAATGTCGGCTAGAAACTGACAGAACCAATCGTTTGCGGCCATTCCGCCGTCGACCCGCAACATGCGCGGCGGCACGGCGCCCTCCGTCATCGCCTGCAAGAGATCATGAGTTTGGTAGGCGGACGATTCCAATGCGGCGCGGATGAGATGAGCAGGCCTTGTGTCCAGCGTAAGGCCGCAAATCAGTCCTCTCGCTTCAGGGTCCCAATAGGGCGCGCCGAGGCCCGTAAAGGCGGGCACCAGATAGACTCCAGCATTGTTGCCGGTCTCCGCCGCGATTTTGGCCGTCTGCGAGACATCCTTGAGCAGACCGAGCCGGTCCCGCAACCATTTGATTGCTGCTCCGGCGACGAAAGCCGATCCCTCGACCGCATAGGCAGTGCGTCCTCCTGCCCGGTAGGCGAGCGTCGTAACAACGCCTGTTGCCGCGGACGGTGCATCTTGGCCCATGTTGAGCAAGGCAAAGAGCCCCGTGCCATAAGTTGCCTTACCCATTCCCGCGTCAAGGCAGGCCTGGCCAATCAGCGCCGCCTGCTGGTCGCCCGCCATGCCGGCAATGGGAATTTGCTCAGCAAAAAGACCGGGCGCCGTCACCCCGTAAACATAACTGTTGTCATAAACCGCGGGGAGAAGCGTTTTCGGTATAGCGAACAAGCGCAACAGTTCTTCGTCCCAGCAGTTCCGGTAGATGTCGAACAGCATGGTCCGCGAGGCGTTTGTTGCATCAGTCGCATGCACCTTGCCTCCGGTCAGGCGCCAAAGCAAAAAGCTGTCGACGGTGCCGAAGGCAAGTTCGCCATTCTCTGCGCGCGCCCTCGCGCCCGAAACGTTGTCGAGAATCCAGGCAAGCTTGGTCGCTGAAAAATAAGGATCGAGCAGCAGCCCCGTGCGGGCGCGAACCAGCGCCTCGCAGCCTTCCTGGCGCAGGCGCTCGCAGTGGTGCGCGGTGCGCCGGTCCTGCCAGACGATCGCCGGATAAACCGGCGTGCCCGTCGCGCGCTCCCACAATACGGTGGTTTCCCGCTGATTCGTGATCCCGATCGCGGCAATGGGGGCATCCGATATTGCGATCACCTCGCGCGCGGTGCCGAGAACATCGCGCCAGATCGTCTGTGGGTCGTGCTCGACCCAGCCCGGCTGCGGATAGGATTGCGCAAACTCCCGTTGCGCGGTGGCAAGCAGATGCCCGCAGGAATCGAAGAGCAGACTCCTCGTCGAGGTTGTGCCCTGGTCAATGGCAAGGAGATTGTTGGGCAAAGGGCGGCTCCCTGACCGTCACGCGAGGCGCGGAACGGTGGCGCCTCCCGCATTATAGTAACCATAACGCATGCGCCGCGCTTTGCGATAGGTTCAAATTGCTTAAAGCGGAAAAAAGGCCTCGCATCGCGGAGCCTTGCAACAATAGCGGCGCTCTCCGGGAGCATTTGGCGCTCCCGGATGGCTTCGAAGCCGCTTTACCCTCAATAACCCCCTATAGGCCTGGTAGGACAGGCGTGCCTTCAAGACGGACGGCGTCGAGCAGTTGGGGATCCAGTCCGAGGACCTTCAGAATCGTCGGCGCGATCTGGGTTGTCGCCACCGCCGCGTTTATCGACCTTTGGTCGAGGTCTGGGTGGGACACAAGAAGAGCAACATGCGTGTCGTCTTCATTGAAGCCGCCGTGCTCGGCGATTTTCGTCCCGGTCGTGTAGACCGTACCTACATTGGCAATGCCGATAATGTCAGGCGTGCGCGAATCGGTAGCCGGATCTTGATAAGACAATGTGAGCAAGGGGCCCGACAGCCATTCGCCGATGCCCGTAACGTTCTTCGTGGGCGTGTCGGATAGATCTAGCTTGCTGACGGCGTCCGCTGTCTTCCCG
>CAYWHF010000278.1:0-4228 GCA_964457695.1 uncultured Methylocapsa sp. | reverse complement strand
GATATCCCCCGTCATCAAGGCCGCGACCTTCACTCCTATGTCGCATATTTCCCATTTGAACGATGTCTGGCCTAACGACCGCATCACTCGCTCGACGCGCCGGTAGGCGAGATGACCGGTGAGTAGGAGAAGACGCTCGCTCATGCCGGAAACTGCTGAGTGGACATTCGTGAATTTATCTTACAGCACAAACCCATGGGCGCACATTTTTCATGTCGTTGTAGCGTCGCTCAGCTCATGGAAATATAACCGCGCTGCCTGGCATTCCGCCGCACTGCAATAGGGACGCTGCGCCGGCAAGCGACGCCGGGCCTGCAACCCAAACCGCAACGTGCGACTTTGCCGCATAAAGCGGAAACGCAGGATCGACGATTTTGCGGGCTGCAAGCTCGGTAACCAAACAAGGGGTGGCAATATCGAGAGACTTGATCAGCAGCAATCGGCAAGCGCCGCAGACCCCGGTAAGCCAGGCCGCGAGCGAATCCGAGGTTACAGCCCAAGACGCAGCCACGCCGGCTGCCCCAAGCGCCATCTTTTCGGGCAACCAGACAGGAATTTTTCCCCCGGCTAACGCGCAGTCGAGCTCATCGCGGGTTGCCGCAGCCGTGAAAGCGTCAGAGTGGGCGGCAAGCGCAATGCCAAATTGCCCCATGGCGACAAGCGCCATGCGATGGGCCACAAAATCGTCAAAACCCATCGCGCTTTGCGCTTTACGCACGCAATCGGCAAACGGGCCTCCGCCAGGTACAAGAATAAGCGGGCTGCCCCAGTTTACGAGTAAGTCGAGCCAGGCCGCACACCCGGACGTAAACGCAAGACTGCCGCCAAGTTTTACGACGGTGAGATTCGATTCCGGCGCGTTATGCGGCATTACCCGGAAAAACCGGCAAGACTTCGCCAGCCCTAGCTTGTTCCGCCATGCGTTCGCGTTTGATCTCGACTCCAACCGTGCCGCGAACGACATCGAGTTTTTCAATGCGGACACAAACGCGGAGGGCGCAAGGGTAGCGCACGATTTCGTCTGCAACGCCGTTTGCCAGCGTTTCGATCAAATCGACATGACCGCGCCCGAGGATAATTTTGATCGCGTCGATAATCAGATCGTAGGAGAAAACCCCGCGCATATCGTCACATTGATGATTCACGCGCCGCACATCGACATCAATGTTGAAGCGCACGTCTTGCACTTTCGCCCGCTCGAAATCATAGGCGCCGATGGCACACGGAAGCACGAGATCATGCACGAAAATCCGGTCCGTCTCGACGAACCGGTCGTCGGGAGTGACCATACCGCGCGCCAAGAAATGCCGCCAGTCGTTCGCCTCTTGGCCCTCGCCAGATTGCCCGACGGTTTCGCGCGGAATGAGCTCCCGGATCATCCTCACGGCGGCCGCATCGATCGCCCCATCGCGTATCCGCCCCCGGCAGAGGCTGCCGCGAAAGCCCAGATAATCCGGCCGCAAGGGAAGAAGACGCGGCACGTCCGGCGCTTCGAGGGAGCCGGCGAGCCCCGACATCAATCCGTGCTTGCGGCATCGCTCGATAAAGCGGTCGAGCGCCGCAATATCCATATGATCGAGGAGGCGGCCGGCGCCTTTCTTGGCGGTGTCGAGCATCGCGCCCGCAAAGCCATTGTCCGCCATGCGCGCCAGCATTTCGATATCGGGCGCGCAATCGGCAAACAAAACACCCACCAATTTGGTGTTGATTGCCTGCCTGCTCAGCTCCCGCACGCAGTCGGCGGCCGCGCTTTGCGGCGCAATTCCAACCTTGACATAATCGACCCCTGTTGCGGCGATTGCGGTCACGCTGTCAACGATCTCCTGCGGCGCGCCATCCGCAGGACCCGCCGCGGCGCTGACCGGCTTGCGCCTGCCGACAGACCGGACAATGTCCGCGGTGACGCCAATATCGAGCGCGCCAAGCGCGCCTTTGTCCGGATTTTTCAGATCGACGATGTCGACGCCGCCAGCGCAAACCGCTTCCGCCTCGGCTGGGCTTCTCACGCTTGCGAGCATCAATGTCATTTACGCGTGTCCTCAAAATGCGGTGGGTTTTTATCACGTCAGCTTGGCATGCGGGCAGAGAAATTTGACCGGCCGCGGTGCAAGGTTATAGCCACCTCCGTTTTTTGAGAAGGCATCCGGAACTGGAACGGACAAGGATCAAAGAGGGATAGTATAGTTCAAGTTAAGTCAATTCGCCACAGAAGATTTGGACCGGCCTGGCTCTCACCAAGACTTGTCCGAAAAACAGTTTGGTCCGATTGCGGGCCAAAACCTTACCAGCTTGCGCAAGGATCCCGGAACCCAAGGCGGAGGAAAGATCAGCGCAAATGCGAATTGCCTGACAAGGGCAGGCGTCCCAGCCGCATGCGTGTCAGTCCGCATTTTGTGCTCGGTGGTGCTCCGAGGTATGAGAAACGCGCTCTAGCCGGAGGAATTAGGCGAAGCCGATCCGCGCCGCAACGAGAGCGCGGAGCTTATCCAAAGAGCGGCCGGCGCGGCCGCCAACATTGGCGCCATTGCAGGCACGGACCGGGATCACCCGGCGAATGGCGTTAGTAAGAAAGACTTCGTCGGACTCGGCGAGGCCATCGACGCTAAGCGGCGTTTCGACCGCCGCCAATCCCGCCTCCTTTGCGAGCGATAGCACGAGCGCGCGCATGGTGCCCGGCAAGGCCCCGTCGGATATCGGCGGCGTCTCCAAACGCCCCTCGCGAAGCGCAAAAACATTAGCGGCAGAGGCGCAGGCAATGTTTCCGCGCGTGTTGAGCAGCAATGCCTCGTCTGCGCCATGCGCCCGCGCCTCCTGAAGCGCCAACACATTATCAAGATAGGGCAACGACTTGATGCGCGAAAGGGGGGAAAACTCGTTGCGCCGCGTGACCGTAGCAACGTGAAGCGATATAGGCTCTATGCGTGCGGGAGGCATGGGCGACAAGGTCATCAAAACCGTTGGACAAAGCTTCTCTGGCGGAAGGAGACCGCGCGGCCCGGGCCCCCGCGTGACGGTTACACGCAAGACGGCAGGCCCAATCTCCTCGGCCGCAAGATAATCCGCAATTCCCGCGCGCAGCTTAGTGAGATCGACAGCCCCGGCCAAATTCAGCAAAGCAAGACCTGAAGCGAGGCGCGCGAGATGCGCGTCAAGATCAAAAACCCGGCCCCGATGTACAGGCATCGTCTCAAATAAACCGTCGCCAAGCAAAAAGCCGCGGTCGGCTATCGAAATGCGGGCTTCCTCGGGGGCAACAATCCGGCCGTCTTGCCACACGCGCGTCATGGCCGCACGGCGAATTTCAAAAAATTGCGCAGCATCTGATGGCCGTGCTCGGTAAGAACCGATTCGGGATGGAATTGCACGCCAAAAGTCGGATGCTCGCGATGCTCGAGTGCCATGATCTCGCCTTCCATAGACCAGGCCGTTGCAGCGATCGGACCATCTGACCTATCCAATTCGACGTTCAAAGGGGGAATGCGCCCGGATCGCAAGGGATTTGGCAAGCCCTGCAGTATGCGCGAGGCATTGTGGCGCACTTCGCTTGCTTCGCCATGCATCGGGCGCTTAGCCCGGCTAACTTTTCCTCCAAAAACCTGGCCGATGCACTGATGGCCAAGGCAAATGCCGAGAATAGGCACGCGGCCCGAATATTGCGAGATGAGCCGCATGGATATTCCCGCCTCATTGGGTGTGCAAGGGCCAGGAGAAATGACGATCGCTTCGGGCGTCTCTTGCGGCAGCGTCACATCGTTGCGGACAACTTCCGGCGTTTCCCCCAATTCCTTAAGATAATTTGCGACCGTGTAGACAAAGGAATCATAATTGTCGATGACGAGAATCACTTATGCAAATTCCTTCGCGCCGAATGCGGCAAAAATGGCACGCGCCTTATCCAAAGTCTCGTCATATTCGGCGGCGGGATCGGACGCCGTGACGATCCCGCCGCCAGCCTGCACGACGCAGCAACCAGCGCGAAAGCTCGCGGTTCTGATAACGATATTGCTGTCCATCGCGCCGTTGAAACTGATATAGCCGATCGTGCCGCAATAGGGTCCGCGCGCATAATTTTCGAGCTCATTTATGATTTCCATCGCCCGGACCTTTGGGGCGCCGGTGACGGATCCGCCCGGAAAGGCCGCGGCCAGAATATCAACCGGCCCGTGCCCTAAAGCTAGCCGCCCCGTGACCGTCGAAAACAAAAGGTGAACCGATGCAAAACCCCCAA
>CAYWHF010000277.1:0-4243 GCA_964457695.1 uncultured Methylocapsa sp. | reverse complement strand
TGTCCTCCCCGCCCGTAGCAAGAGGATCGACACTCGTGAGGTAGTTGCCACGGCTCGGTATGACGTGCCGCACTCCACCTCGCGGGTCGTCCATATCGCCACGGAACCGCGGGATCACGTGTACGTGAAGATGCTCTACGGTCTGGCCCGCAGCGGCGCCTGTATTGAAGCCCACGTTGAAGCCGTCTGGGTGAAACTCGTCATCAAGCTGACGCTTCACGATGTCAATGAGATCGTTTACGTTTTTCGAATAGTCAGTTGTCCCCTGGGAGGCAAGTGGCTGCTGAATGCTGTGTTCTGCTTGCGCTGGCCGGTTAATAACCGGGGGCTCCGGTACGAATTTCAAGTACACAAAAACTCCCAGACTACCAAGTACAAGAAAAATGGTTAGCAAAGTCAATTTTGTCTTCATACTACTGAACTGGTTGCGGCGCTATAAACAAAGCCAGGTGGTTGAGGTTATGGTTAGTTGCCTTTAACCCACCGCTGACAAATTTTCCTTGAAGTTCGTATTTTTGCTTGAAGCTAAGCAGTTCAGTTCCTGGCCCCACAGCTGGCAAGTCAAACGGATTGACAGTTCCTCCGCTCTCGTCGGAAAAAATCACGTAGCCGGTCTTTTTAGCGAGTACGTATCCTTGCAAATGCACAGCTTGACCAATAAATGTACTAGCGTGTCGGGTTATTTGGCCGATGGTATGGAGCGGCAGCCTTGGTATTGGAACAGAAGATGTTGGTTGGTTTGAAATGCTACGCAATGTCCCGGCAGACGACACGGTAGTAGGTGCTACCTGAAAAGTGAAAAATTTGAATAAAAAAAGTCCAATGCTCAGCGTCCCAATAGTTATTACTACACTAGCGACGATTGTTTTCATAAAATGTGTTCTTCTGAACTCAACATTCCTGAAATACTGTTACGGTTTAAACTTTACAACGCCTAACAAAAACGTACGCTCGCCGATGGCGGGTAACGGCCTTACGAATTTTCTGAGACATAAAATCATACTTACCGTACCATAGTAGTCAGCAAAACAAAAGCCAGAGCATGCGCTCTGACTTACGTTTCATTGTGGCAGTCAAAACGGAATAAGTACCCCAAGAGTAGAGTATGTTGAGGGGTTTTTCAATGGTTGGTTGGTGCCGACGCCTTAGGCAGGCTGGTTGTAACATCAAGAGAACGATGGAATAGGACTAGCATTAACGCCATTTGTATAATTGCGACCAACAGTGGTGCATAAAATAGGCCAACCTTTTGGGACAAAAAAGTAATGGGGATAGTCGCCAGAACAATGCCGCAAATGCTAAGCATGAATGGTTGCCGGGCGCGTCCACCACCCCTCAACAAAATTTTCCCGCGCCGGAAGAATCGAAAACAGCCCTGCATGGCGCAAAAATTCATGAAGCATTCATACCCGCCGCGCAAATCTTGAGACATGGCTTTCTTTTTCGTCGAGGCCACAACGGCCTATCTCATCTCGGGCGGCACGGCCTGGGCGGAAACCCCGGCGGATCGCGTCTGTTTTTCAACGGCGGAGTCCCGCGAAAAGATCCACGCGCATGGGCTGTTGGAACCTTTTCAACTCATGCGTGCAACTATAGTCCGTTTGCACGCCGAAGCCATTGGCGTCAAGCTTTGCCGTTGGCGCGAGAACCTCGTTTATGAACTGAGCTTGTTGCGCCATGATGGCCACGTCATTAATGTCTTTGTCGACGCAACGAGCGGGCAGCCTGCCGGTTCGAAGAATGAACGCTAGGGTCTTCCGCTTTGGTGCATTGATTGGGGAATATCCAAATTGCGCTTGCTCGTTGTCGAGGATGACAAGGACCTCAACAGGCAAATTACAACCGCGCTGTCGCAGGCGGGCTATGCCGTCGATCGGGCCTTCGATGGCGAAGAAGGGTGGTTTTTGGGCGACACCGAATCTTACGACGCCGTGGTTCTGGATTTAGGTTTGCCGAAGAAAGACGGCATTTCCATCCTCGGCGAGTGGCGCCGGGCCGGACGATTGATGCCGGTGCTGATTTTAACCGCCCGCGACCGTTGGAACGATAAGGTTCAGGGGTTTGACGCAGGCGCAGACGACTATGTCGCCAAGCCTTTCCACATCGAAGAAATCCTCGCACGGTTGCGGGCGCTTTTGCGCCGCGCCGCGGGCCACGCCACGAGCGAATTCACCTGCGGCCCGGTACTCCTCGATGCGCGCGCCGGACAGGTATCGGTCGATGGAAACCCGGTAAAGCTGACCTCGCACGAATACCGGCTTCTCTCCTACTTAATGCACAACGCGGGCCGGGTCGTGTCGCGAAGCGAGATCGTCGAGCATCTCTACGACCAGGATTTCGACCGCGATTCGAATACGGTCGAGGTTTTCGTCGGACGTCTGCGCAAGAAGCTTGGCGTCGACGTCATTAAGACAATGCGCGGACTTGGCTATCTCTTGTCCGCGCCCGAGGCGGCAGACGCGCAGGGCAAGCCGCCCGGCGCAGGCAGCCCTGTCACACGCTGACACTACGCCGGCAACGAGGCCAGGCGGAGTGTCTGGCGGCAGCAGATGCGAGTTGGAGAGCAAGTTAGCCAAGATACCAAACCCGGTTTGGCGAGATCTAAACGTAGCCGTCCATCTCCGAGGCCGGCTTCGATGGCGAAACGGCTTTTCCTGTCGGCGACATTTTTTAGCGTTGTAATACTTCTGGTATCTGGCGTTGCACTTTCGACACTCTACCGCCGCGCAGCAGAATCGAATTTCGATGAGCGCCTGGGCGTTTACTTGCACGCCCTCATCGCCGACATCGCGACGCCCGGCGAATCGAGTGCTTCGGCACCCGGGCAGCTTGGCGAGCCTCATTTCGAAATTCCTTTATCCGGCTGGTATTGGCAAATCACGCGCTTAGGAACGCAGAAGCCCGAGATCAGAAACTCGCGCTCGCTCTTCGCGGCCCAGCTGCCGCGCCTGTCGGATACAGGTGTCACTGCCGGGATCGGCGGTGCGCGAAAAGGTTATGCAACTGGGCCGGACAATAAGGCTCTGCGCATTGTCGAGCGGATCATCGACACCGAAGATCAAGGGCTCTACCTTATTCAAGTTGCCGCAACGACGGACGAGCTCGAAGCCGAAATTTCCGGTTTCGAGGAGCGCCTTGTCCTGACCTTCGCCGTCCTTGCTCTCGCGCTCATCTTGTCTTCGGCTGTACAGCTGCGCTATGGCCTGAAACCCCTACGTCAATTCCAAGGGGAGCTGGCGGCCATAAGGCGGGGCGAGGTGCAACAAATTGAAGGTGCATTCCCTCCTGATATCAGCCCTTTGGCAGATGAACTTAATCTTTTGATCGCAGCCAATCGCGAGGTTGTGGAACAGGCGCGCACCCAGGTCGGCAATCTCGCTCATGCCTTGAAGACGCCGCTCAGCGTTATCGGCAACGAGGCCTCGGCCGATCCATCAAGCCCGCTCGCGGCCAAGGTTGCGGAGCAAGCGGCAATCATGCGCGACCAGCTCTCCTTTTACCTCAACCGCGCCCGTGCGGCCGTCCGGGCGCAGACCGTCGGCAGCGCTACCGATGTTAACGCGGCCATTGAGGCGCTGGTCCGCACATTCCATAAAATTTATGTGGAACGCGCCATTGGCTTTGCTTGCGAGGTGCCAGAGAGCATCCGCTTTCAAGGCGAACGTCAGGATTTCGACGAGATGGCCGGCAACCTCATCGATAATGCTGGAAAATGGGCGCAATGCGCCGTTTCGATCGCGGTCGCAAGAGAACCCCAGCGCAATCAATCAGAACGCCGTTTTTTCTTCGTCACCATAGATGATGACGGACCAGGGCTTTCGCCCGGCCTGCGCCAAGCGGCTCTCGCGCGCGGCAAGCGGCTTGACGAAACAAAACCGGGCTCGGGGCTAGGGCTTTCGATCGTTGCCGATCTCTCGTCCCTTTACGGCGGCCAATTGTCCCTCGAGACGAGCCCGCAAGGCGGCCTGCGCGCGGTGCTAAAGCTTCCCTGCGTTTGAGGTAAGCCGGAATTTGCCATGCGGTTGTATCGCAGCCAGTGTCCCAGTTTGAAATTTGTTCGGCTGTCTTTTTGTAATTGCCGATAGTCGTCAGTTTAAAATTTGCACTCTACCCGTTATCGTGCAAAAGACCGAAAGCGCAGCTATGGAATGTGGCATTCTGTTTGCAGTTATCTTATATGATTTTTCCGGTTGATGAGCTAAAAAAGGTCTTGACATTTAAGCAAAGTAACGAGCGCGGCGAA
>CAYWHF010000276.1:0-4257 GCA_964457695.1 uncultured Methylocapsa sp. | reverse complement strand
CCGACCAAAAATTTACCTGAAGACTGAACTACGGCAAAATCGTACAATTGGCCCTATGCGGCCCAGCGTGAACCGGGCGGGATTGCGAACAAAAGCCGTGCGTCCTGCGAAATTCCCTTGCCCGGCCACCAAGACGGCTGCTTGGCGCCCTACACAACGGTTCAGGAATCATCGATACGCCAATTCGCGACTTCGGTCCCCTGATTGTCCAAGATCCGGAACCCGTGCGGCAGCGGCTTATGGGTCCGCTGGACAATGACATTAGAGAAAAGCGACTTTGCATGGGCGACCACCTGCGGAAGGCTGGTCATGTCCGTTGTCATTCGATCAAGCACTTCGGGCGGGGCCCCCTCGCGTTTCGCGCCCACAAATTCGATTTGGAACATGGGCTCACTCCACCTCTTATTACTTGGCACCAAGCGGCATTAAGCGCCGGCACGAGCCAAGTCAACCGGCGGCGCTCGATAAAGCGGCTTGGCAAACATTGCTGGCTCTTTCGCGGGGCTGGCGTGATCGGCTGGCACCGCGACTCGCGCGCCGCAACTCCCGCAGCTGTGGCGAGCTGCCGGCAAATTAGGTCGCGATTCCGGTTTTGGCGGACTGAACGCTCTGCCCTCGCTCTCCTGGCAGAAAGGCGTCGAAAGCGGCCCAAAAGAGTTCGCGCAACGGATCCGTCTCCATCAGGATTTCGTGTCTTGCCGGCTTCAAGACGATGCATTTGCCTGCCTTGAGGCGGCTTGCGAATTCATCGACCGCCCTGCTGTCGACCAACCGGTCGGCGCCACCGGCGAGGATCAGGACGGGGGTCAGGAGCCTTCGCGAAAATTCCTGTTTCTTGAAACGCCGCATGAGCCTGAAGGCCGCGTTGGTCCAGCCGATGGTGGGCGCGCCGATCGAAAGTTCCGGCGCCGCCTCAATAATAGCCGCGTTGCGGGCGTAGCGGCTTTCATCGGAGGTGAGGATATTTCCCTCAAAAGGGCCGGGCACAGCGGAATTTGCGCCCCCGCCCCGCGGCAAAAAAAGGCGGCCTTGACCCAAATATACCAGCACCCTGGCCAGGAACCGGAGGGTGCGGCGAAAACGAAGCCCGTAGAGCTCAACCATCGGCGAGGTAAGGACCATGCGGGCAAAGGGCGAACGGCCTGAGCGCGCATTGGCAAGCGCGATCGCCCCGCCCATGGAATGGGCAAGCGCAAACCATGGAGGGCGGCAGTGCAGTGCAAGGACTTCTGCCGCAAAAGCGTCGAGATCGCGCTGATAGGCGCGGAAATCGCCGATATGGCCCTTGCGCGGATCTTTGGTGAGCCGCGCTGAGCCGCCCTGCCCGCGCCAATCCAAAGTAGCGACATCGAAATTCCGGGCGAGCAATTCACCAATGACTTCGAAATATTTTTCGATGAATTCGGTGCGGCCCTGAAGAATTGCGATCGTTCCGGCGCAATTTTCGCCGCAGCGCCAATAGGCCGCACGCAAGGTCTTTTTGTCCCTTGTCATGATGGTCAAGACGGTCGCGCCCGGCGGCTCCGGATTTGCTTCAATGCGGCTCAGTTCCATCAAGAATTTTTAGCCCCATGGTTTCGGTCGCAACGGCTTGGACAGCCGCGCAATCTTAAAGCCAATACTGGACGGCCCTTTGCCCGGCCTCTTGCAAAGTCAAACCCAGTCCCCACATCAGCTCCGCGCGGGCCACCTTTGGACGCGCGGGCAGTAACAAATCTTGGGCGCAGCAAGAGCGTAGCTGGCACAAAGGTTTCTTCTGCTCCGTCACACTCTTTCGTGCAACACCTCGCTTTATCCAAGGAGGATAATGAAATGCGTCAGTTTGATCTTTCTCCACTTTACCGCTCGACCATTGGGTTCGACCGGCTCTTCAACATGATCGACCAGGCCGCCGGATTTGAAGCCGCGCCGACCTATCCGCCCTATAATATCGAGCGCACCGGTGAAAACGACTACCGGATTTCGGTTGCCGTTGCGGGTTTTGCGGCCAACGATCTGTCGATCGAAACCAAGGAAAATGGCCTCACCATTCGGGGTTCGCGCGAGCGCGAGACCGAGGGCGAAACAGGAAACAGGGAAATTCTTTACCAGGGTATAGCCGCCCGTGCCTTCGAGCGCCGGTTTCAACTCGCTGATCACGTGCAAGTGACCGGGGCAAGCCTTGAAAACGGCCTACTTCACGTCGATTTGCTGCGTGAACTCCCTGAGGCCCAGAAACCGCGGCAGATTCCGATTGCAACCGTGAGCGTGAAACCGCCGGTCTCGGCCTCTAAGGCGGCGTAACTGCGCTTGCCGGGCGGCTCATCTCCCACGTCCGGCGGAGGATTAAGGGCGTCTCACCCGAGGCGCCCTTTTTTGGCGTCGCAATCCTTGGATCGGCCACGAGCCGGTATTGGCGTGGATTTCATCCTTGAAATCGCTAGAGGAAGCATGCGCGATGCGGCGGAGGTTTAGGCCGAGCATGCGGATTGCGCGAACCTCGCTCAATGACCAAGGCTTCCTGCAATGACCAGGAAGTTTTGAATCTCGCTTGGCTTGGTTGCAAAGGACGTAACCAGCCGGACGAAAACTTCGTCTTGCGCAGGCGGCTCACCGTCAGAACCAAAATCGCGAAATTTCCAGGGGTAGTAGAGCGCGCCCTCCGCGCGGAGAGCTTCGTCAACGGCGCGCGGAAGAATCGCAAAAATTTCATTCGCCTGGCAGGGCCAAGGAAGACGCACGCCGGGGATTTTTGCCAGGCCTTGCGCGAGCTTTAGTGCATGGGCGTTAGCGGCTTTCGCAAGATCGAGCCAGTGGTCGTTCTCGAGATAGGCGATCATTTGCGCGCCAAGAAAACGTCCTTTCGACAAAGTGTGCCCGCTGCGCTTGCGCAGATAAGGCAGCCTCGCGGCGTTTTCGGGATCGAAAAAGATCACGGCTTCGCAGCCGAGCGCACCATTCTTCGTTGCACCGAAGGACAAAACGTCGATGCCTGCCTTCCAGCTCATTTCGGCCGGTGTGCAGCGCAGGGCATCGAGCGCATTGGCGAAACGGGCGCCATCCATGTGAACCATGAGCCCGGCGTCATGTGCGAGTGCTGAGAGAGAAGCAAGCTCCCGGCATGTATAAATCGTCCCCGATTCGGTGAGCTGGGTAAGAGACAAAACCGCGGGCTGAACTTGCTTCTCGACTCCGGCCGGATATTGCGCAAGGGCGGCCTTCAATTCCGCTCGCGCGATCTTGCCCGCATGGCCCGGAATGCCGATGAGCTTTCCCCCGCCGGTAAACATTTCCGGCGCGCCGCATTCGTCCGCCATAATGTGCGATTCCGGGTGGCAGAAAACCGCCCCGAAAGGCGGGCAAATGGCGGCAAGGGCGAGCGCATTCGCCGCGGTCCCGGTATTGACCAAAAAACACGCGCACTCCCGGTCAAACGTTTCGCAGAGCAGCCCTGCGGCCTTCGCGCTCAATGGATCCTTGCCATAAGCCGGTTCCTCGCCTTCGTTTGCCGCCACGACCGCCCGCAGAATGACGCCGCTTGCACCGGATGTATTGTCGCTCGCGAAATTCATGATGCCTACCGCCAAAATTCAAGCGGATTACGCACCTTCGGCCGGCGTCCGGCGCGAATCGGCGTCCCGCCCCTCTTATTTTGGCGCTGCGGCGGTTTCGAAAAGGCTATTTTCGACACTTGTGAACGCCCTGGAAATCTGTAAACTTTCGTCGTTAGGACAGTGCTTCTGACCATATGGACCGGGGCGCTCTCGATGGCTCTCGCCAGGGGACCGGAATTCGTGCAATTCCAAAGCTCAGGCATGGTCTTGCGCGAGTGGCTTGCTTCTTGCCACGCCGAAAAGTTCTTGCAAGAAGTGTCACGGAAACCACGCGCGTTTCGCTGAGGCGCCGGGCGCTCCTCGGCAACGGCGTAGCGATCATGAAGGCTAAGTGATTGTGAAGGCGAAGAGATGACGGATCCGAACTTTTCCATTCCCATTTTCCGGGATCCAGGTCTGCCCGCGGCGCAAGGGCTTTACTCGCCCGCATACGAACATGACTCCTGCGGCGTCGGCTTCGTCGCGAACTTGCACAATCAGAGGTCGCATGCGCTCATTAACATTGGCATAGAGGTCTTGCTCAATCTCAATCATCGCGGCGTGGTCGGGGCGGATCCCGAGGCAGGCGCCGGCTGTGGCAAGCGTGTTCAAATCCGGCGACAGTGCTTGCCCGCATCGGCTCAAGCATCCGTCTTCGGCCCGCCGGCGCCATGTCCTTGCGTCC
>CAYWHF010000275.1:0-4272 GCA_964457695.1 uncultured Methylocapsa sp. | reverse complement strand
TCAGTCAAATCGTCGCCGGGCTTGAAGGAGATATCGAGGGGACAGGCATCAGCCGGACCTTCAGTCCGGGGGGCGCAATCTACAATACGAGCGTGTCCGCGCAGGGCTCAATTCGCGCGCGGCTCGGTCTTGCTTTCGACCGTGCCCTTCTTTACGCGACGGGCGGCGCCGAATTCGCCGGCTTCGATACAACGGTCAGCGCAATTCTATCCGATCAAACTTCACACACTCGCGCCGGCTGGACGGTCGGTGGCGGCGTCGAATATGCCGTTACCCCCAACTGGTCAATTCGCGCCGAATACCGCTATGCCGATTTTGGCAGCTTCACGCAGGCGACGCCGCTCGCATTCGGCTTTATTTCATCGGTCAATCATCACGAGACCGAAAACGCTGTCCGTGCCGGATTCAGCTACAAGTTCGATCCGTTTGGCCCGCCGCGATATTAGAATAGTTCGCGACGTTGCTTCGGGGAGTCGAACGTCAATCCCGAACCATGCCCTGAAAGACTGATCCGGTTAAATTCTGGCCGGCCGAGTCAAGTATGCTTGCGCTGCAATAAGCTGTTGGCGCACCGAATCCAGCGGGGTTGCAACCCGAATCGCGTTGGAGCACCGGCAAAATTTGCCTTCGAAATCCATTTGGCCCTCCCGCAGGTGGGCTCCAGATTCGATTTGACGCCGCCGCCTCTTGCTGCCAAATGCTCGGCCATTGAAGTCAACGGATTACGGCGTGTGCCATTTAGCGCGAAGATCAGCTCATTGCCAAGATAATGGTCGGTCCGGCCAGGGGTGTCGTCTAGCGGCCAAAGCTTTGCGGACGCCATTTCGGCGGTATCTTAGCACGTCACGTTTCAAGTAAGCACATAGGAATATTTTGCTGCGGTGTTAACCTCCCAAAAGGAAGATTTTATGTTTCGGAAATTTCTCCTGGCATCCGTTTATGCCCTTTTTCTCACCGGATCGGCGGCTTTCGCCGCTGACCTCGGCTACCCGCCGCCGCCGGCCTATTTGCCGCCGCCACTCTTTACTTGGTCCGGGGTTTTTGTCGGTGGCCAGCTTGGTTACGCCTGGGGTATCGGGAACTTTAACGACCTGGGGTTTGATCCCGTCACCGGCGCCTCCATCAGCGGTACAATTGGCGGCACGCCTAACGGGGTAATCGGCGGTGCCCATATTGGCTATCAATATCAGTTCAACCAATTGGTCTTGGGGCTTCAAGGCTCTCTCGATGGGACAAGCATGGCCAACACGGTAGTCGCCACCTTTCCCCTTGCCTTTAGAGGCAGCAATCTCACGGCACAAACCACGGGCGATGTCCGGGGGTCGATCCGCGGCAAGGCCGGTATCGCATTGGACCGCGCCCTCATCTATGGCACCGCTGGCGTCACCTTCGGCGGTTTCAAGACCATCCTCTCGCTTACTGCTCCGAACGTCCCAATTTTTGCCACCGCCACCGCTTCGAGCACCCGCACCGGCTGGACGGCGGGCGGCGGAGTCGAATATGCCGTCACAAACAATTGGTGGATATTTGCCGAGTACCGCTTCACGGATTTTGGCACGCTGCAGAGCAATTTTCTCGCTACCGATCTGCCGACCGGTGCATTTATCAATGGCGAGCGCCACCTGCAAGAAAACCAGGTGCAAGCCGGCTTCAGCTACAGATTCGACACTTACGCACCAGTTCCGGTCATCGCCAGATATTGATTGCGTACCTTCTCGCGGACATGATGCAAAGAACCCCGGCCCTGCGGCCGGGTTTTTTGTGCCGGCCTCTCTAAGCGGCGCCCTTTCAACATTGTTCCAAGCGCGATTCCGTTGCGCCGCGTCCACACCCATCGAAATAACGCTGCGCAAGGGCCAATAATGTTTTGCGCGCGGGACGAAACGGCGTAGTTTTCTCAAAATTAAGTTTGCTCAAGGGAGAAATCACATGCGCCGTCAGTTCCTCCTGGCATCGGTTGGTGCCATCGCCATCGCAGGATCCGCATTCGCGGCCGAACCGCTGCCCTATGTCCCGCCGCCGGTACCAATCTTTTCCTGGACCGGCCTTTATGCCGGCATCCAGGTTGGCTATGCTTGGGATCATGACCCGGTCACCGTGCAGTCCTTCTTCCCGCTCGTACCCATCCCGAGTATTCCCACATTTTTCACTGTCGACAATTTGAGCAGCAACCCCAGTGGCGTCATCGGCGGCATTCATGCCGGCTACAATCTGCAGATCAACCAATGGGTGGCTGGCCTCGAAGGCTCGGTCGATGGCACAAGCGTCCACAGCACCCTTTTTAGTCCATTGGGCTTAGCGACTTTGGACACGAGTTCGGCTGTCCAAGGCTCGATCCGCCTGCTCGCCGGCATCGCCTTCGACCGGGTCCTGCTCTATGCGACCTGCGGCGCGGCCTTCGCGGGAATTGAAAAGACCTACACCACAAGCGTGCCCGTTTTCATCACCGAGAGCGTCTCACAAACCCGCTCGGGTTGGACCGTGGGCGGCGGCCTAGCCTATGCGCTGACCAACAATTGGTCGATCCGGGCGGAATATCGTTATTCGGACTTCGGTCATCTGGTCGATTATCCCTTCGCGGTCCTTATCTCGCCGTTCGGCTCGTTGTCTGTTCAGCATCATCTCACTCAGAACCAGGTTCAATTCGGCATCAGCTACAAGTTCGATACCGCAGCGCCCGTCGTGGCGAAATACTGACCGCGCTCCGGGCGGCCTCTTTACTCTCCCCCAGGACTTAAAGCCCGGCCTTTCAGGGCCGGGTTTTTGTGTGCGGGCAGACAGATTTATCGCGGCTACGCCCGCTTTCTGTTGCCATTTCGCCACGGTGCCCGGGAAACCGCGCGGCATAGCCATTTCTTAATTGATGGCGAGTGCGGCGGGCGTAACGTGTTCCTTCGTTATCGCAACCTCCATCAGGAGATGAATCATGTTCCGTCGCATAATTTTTGCGTCTGCCGGGGCGGTCGCACTTTTGGGTGGAGCTCTGGCGGCAGACTTTACAAATAGACCGCCGCCGCCGGTCTATTTGCCTCTCGAGCCGCCGGTCCAGTGGACCGGCTTCTACCTCGGCGGGAACGCCGGTGGGACTTGGTCGAACAGCAATAATATCAACACGGTGTCGAGCACCTTGTTCGCTAATTTTAATGTGCCGGTAGGGCAAAACGGTGGGTTCATTGGCGGCGGCCAAATCGGCTACAATTACCAGTTCAACGCCAATTGGGTCGCCGGCATCGAGGCTGACATTCAAGGGGTGGCCGGTACCAACGACTCGCGCAACTTTGCCAGCGTCGTCGGCGTTTTAGGCAATACGGTTATCCTGACTGCCAAGGAATCCAGGACACTCGACTATCTCGGCACTGTTCGCGGTCGCTTGGGCTTCCTGATCACCCCGACCCTGCTCGCCTACGGTATGGGCGGTGTCGCCTATGGTGGCGTCAAAGGGCAGACCAGCATCAGCGACTTACTTACTTTCACGACCGGAAGCTTTGACACCACGCGCGCTGGTTGGACGGCTGGCGGCGGGATTGAATGGATGTTCCCACCCCATTGGAGCATCAAGGTGGAGTATCTTTATTACAACCTCGGCAGTGTGACTTGGAGCGACGGCGTGTTGCTGACACCTCCCACCCTTAATGTCGTAGGGTCTTCGACTCGCTTTAGCGGCAACATCGTCCGCGCCGGTCTCAACTATCACTTTCATTGGCTGCCCGCGCCCATTGTTGCGAAATACTGATGTCGCGGCCTAATACCTTTTCAGCCACCGAAGCGAAACCCGGCCCGCGGCCGGGTTTTTTTATGTGCGCGTGAACAAAGTTTTTGCAGCCGCGCCATTTTCCGTTGCCTTTTCGTCACGGTGTCCGGGAAACTGCGGTGAAATCTCACATAGGAATTGACGAGCGAGACCGGCGCGACGCGTGATGCCAATGCAACTTCCAAGGGGGAAGAATTATGTTACTTCGCTTTCTCCTAGCATCCGCGGGCGCAATGGTGCTTTCGGATGCGGCCCTCGCGGCCGAACCTCTCCCCGCGCCCCCGCCTCCCCCGCCGCCGCTGTGGACCGGCTTCTACCTCGGCATGAATGCCGGTGGCACGTGGAGCTCAAGCAACACGGTCGACGTCGATTCGGCGCTGGTTTTCGCTAATCCCCGGAACGTACCCGCTACAACATTCACGGGCCTGGCCGGCGCGCAGGGAGCGACGAGTGATATACCGGTCAGATCCGGCGGCTTTATTGGCGGCGGTCAGGTGGGCTACAATTATCAATTCAACAAT
>CAYWHF010000274.1:0-4276 GCA_964457695.1 uncultured Methylocapsa sp. | reverse complement strand
GGCCCGGCCGCGGCCTCGCCCGAGGGATCAACGCGCACGGTTAGGGCCGCGCCCTGCCACCCTTCGGGCGGGGGCGCAAGCTGGCCGCCCTCCACCTCCCAAAGCTTAACTGTTTGGTCTCGACCCCCGCTTGCCAGCATCCGGCCCTGCGGATCAAACGCCACGCAATAGACCGACCCCTGGTGCCCTAAGACCGACCCCTGGTGCCCTACGAGCGTGCGGAGCAGCTGGCCGCTTTGCGCCTCCCAGAGATTAACTGTATTGTCGGAACTTCCGCTGGCCAGTATCCCACCCTGCGGACGAAACGCCACGCTCGTGACTGCATCGTGGTGCCCTTCGAGGGTGCGGAGCAGTTTGCCGCTTTGCGCATCCCAGAGTTTTACGGTGTTGTCGCCACTCCCGCTGGCCAGCATCCGGCCCTGCGGATCAAACGCCACGCAGTAGACCGGCCCCTGGTGCCCTTTGAGCGTGCGGAGCAGGTCGCCGCTTTGCGCCTCCCAGAGCTTAACTGTTCTGTCGTAACTCCCGCTGGCCAGCCTTCCACCTTGCGAATCAAACGCGACGCTCAGCAACGGGCGCCGGTGCCCTTCGAGCGTGGATAGCAGCCTAACGCCCGGTGACAGCACGGTCCGCGGCTCTTCGTTCGCCCGTCGCTCGTGCCACCACCACTTCTTAATCGTCATTGGTTTTCCCGTGAAACTGTCAATTTAGGTAAACAACTCTGCGTGTTGGTAGCATAGGCAGCCGCAAATCTCGCCGCCTACCGAGAGATTATCACGAACAATCGCGTGTGAGATGCTAGAAGACGAGCCCCCAACGCAAAGGAGAGATGCAGAGGTCTCATTCTGTCATGGTGCTCGGGCGGGCAATCACGCAAGGGTCATTCACAGCAATCGTACATGGAAGACATTTTTTCGCAGCGGCCCGGCCCAAAAGGCGGCCGCATTGGACGGACTTACCTAAAGAGATCGGCATGGGAACCAGTGCGGGCGAGAATGAGTTCATCGCCGTCAATCTTGTAGATGAGCAGCCAGTCTGGCTCGATGTGGCAAGTGCGGTATCCGGCGAACTCGCCTGTCAGCCGATGATCTCTTGTGCGTGGCGGAAGCCGTTCGTCGGCAAGCAGCAAGTTTAAAACGTCGCGGAGCTTCGCCATCTCCTTGCCCCGCATTTGGGCGCGGCGGATGTCGCGGCGAAACTGCCCGGTGTGAACCGGGGTTCGCATCAAATCCGAAGCTTGCGGTAGAGCTCGCCGGCATTTTTGGACCGCACCAAATCCTCGCCCCGGTTGGCTTTGCGGAGCGTCCGGGAGGTGACGGCGTTTGGCACCTTGACTTCGAAAGGCAGCGCTTTTTCGGCCGCGACGCGCTTCAACATCATGCGGATGGCGTCGGAAACCGAAAGGCCCATGTCGTCGAGAACCTCTGCGGCTTGCTTCTTGACCCGCTCGTCAATCCGGGCGCGTACAGTCGTATCGGTAGCCACGAAAAACTCCTTGCTGCTACATTGTAGCTACACGCGGGTCCGTATACAAGATTGTTGAATAGTTCCGGGAAAATTTTTGCCGTGAGCGGGATTTGCGCGAATTTTACACACGCCTTGCCTGCGAGCCACGGCTTTTGCAGCCACGCCTCCGCCGTCGCGCCGGCTCGAAATGGACAGAAAAATCGAGCAGTCTTAAGAGGGCAGAGGCGGCCGCCGTCTTGCGGCTTGTAAGGTTTTGGGCCGCGACCGGACAAAATGTTTTCACGTGAAACATTTTTGGAATTATTCTAAACAATTTTCCATTATCCGGCCTGTACGAAAATACTCTTAAAATCAAAAAAATGCGCCTGTCCCATTCGGCAGTTCGATCATCTCATTTAGGTCCCGCCAAAAACCTTTGCGCGAGCCACCATGCCGTCACCCGCTCATGCCAAGGGACGCGGCTGCCCCGGCCGTGGAAGCCGAGATGCCCGCCGCGCGGGGTCAGCTCCGCCTCGATCATCGGCAGGCGCGACCAGTCGATCGCAGTGTAACACGCCGCCGGAATCCAGGGATCGTCCAGCGCGTGCAGGACTAGCGTCGGCCGCGATATACCGGCAAGGAAGTGCTTGGCGGCATTGCTTTCGCAATAGTCGTGGGCATCGTGGTAGCCGAAACGCGGCGCGATGAAGCGGTCGTCGAATTCATAGACGTTCTCGGCGGCGGCGATGGCGGCCCGTTCGGCCGCGCTCACCGCCGCGCCTGGCGCCAGCGCCTCGCGTTTCATGGCATCAAGCATATAGCGGTGATAGACGAAGTTGCGCCGGGTCATCATCCGGGCACAGGTCGCGGCGAGGTCAATCGGGGTGGACACCGTTACAGCGGCCAGTACCGGCAGGCCGTGCCCGCCTTCGCCCATAAATTTCAGCACGAGATTCCCGCCGAGCGACTGGCCAAGCAAAACGATGCCGTTCCTGGTAAGATGCGCAGGAAGCCCGCGCAGGGCCAGCGCCAAATCCTCCGTGCGCCCGGCATGATAATGTCCGGCGGCGATAGGCCGCGATGGCCCGGATCCGCGCAGGTTGAGGCGCAACACCGTCCAGCCTCTGGCGACGAGATGGTGCATGGTCAGGACCACCGATCGGCTCGCCTCGGAGCCTGCACAGCCATGAACGAGCACGGCGAGCGGTCTCGCTACCGGGCTGGGCGGTCCATCGCGCCTCGCCGCCAGAAGGTCGCCGCCTGAGACCTCCAACAATAGGCGCTCGCCGCCGAGCAATTCCGCCGGCACGCCGACAAGGGTGTTGCGCAGAGTTTGCAGGTCGTTCCCAAACCAGGGCGCGCGTTCACGAAATGGCGGCGGCGCAGCCGAAATAGCGCCGCCCTCCTGCGCGGACGACGGAGCCACCCAATCTGGCGGCAAAACGTTATGTGTCGGCGCCTGCAGAATCATCTCACTGTACCCGCAACCGGAACGTTCCTCCTTTATAACGAGCTGCCAAGAAATACGGCGCCGAACAATCGAGCCGATTAGCCAAGGGGTTCGCCCTCGTCAGGCGACATCCGTTTGCGGCGAACCGAACCGATTTCGGCCGTGAAATTCAGCAACCTTGTCCCAAGGGCTTGCCGGAGCCTTTCTGCGCTCCCGGGGAACTCACTGAGGACCCGGTGGAAGAGCTGGCGCGAAATCCGCACCACGGTCGTTGGTTCGCGCGCGATCGCTGTCGCTGGCCTTCGGGTCTGCGTGAGAAGCGCGACATCGCCGATCAGCCCCGGCGGCCGGACGATTCCAGCCGTGGCAGCCCCAAGCCCCGAGGGATCGATGGCGACCGAACCAGTGAGCACGACAAAACCGTCATTGGAGATTTCGTCGCGGCGAAACAGCACATCGCCCGCGCGCAGCGTCTTCGTTTCGGCGGCAAATGCAATGAGCCGCAGGGCTTCTGGCTCCAGCGCGGCCAACGTCGGATTGCGCGCGAGCTTGCCGATATCGTCTTCTATTCCCATACCCGCCGCGAAATTTCTCTTGCCGCAAAAATTTGCCGTGCCATCAAGGGATGAGCTTATAGCCGCCCGTCGACGTCACAAGAAGCTGGGCCTTTGCCGGATCGCGTTCGATTTTCTGCCGCAGCCGGTAAATATGCGTTTCGAGCGTGTGCGTGGTGACATTTGAATTATAGCCCCAGACTTCACGAAGCAGCACCTCGCGGGGGATGACCGCCTGCCCGGCGCGGTATAGGAAACGCAAAATGGCAGTTTCCTTTTCGGTCAACCGGAGCTTATCGCCCTTTTCGCCGATGAGATGTTTGGCGCCCGGCTTGAACGTGTAGGGGCCGATCCGGAACAGGGCTTCCTCGCTCGCTTCGCGCTGCCGCAACTGGGCGCGGATCCTTGCCAGCAGTTCCGCAAATCGAAACGGTTTTGACACATAATCATTGGCCCCGGCATCAAATCCCTCGACCGTGTCGGTCTCCGAATTCAGCGCGGTCAACATGATGATCGGGTTCTTGAACCCCGTCTCGCGCAACTGCCTGACGGCCGCGCGTCCGTCCATATCCGGGAGGCCTACATCCATGATAATGACGTCGGGTATTTGTTCCCGCGCGGTCTCGAGCGCACCGCGCGCCGATCCCGTCTCTATGGCGACAAATTCGTCATGCAAGGCAAGCTGCTCGGCCAAGGCGGCGCGCAAATCCGAGTCATCATCGGCAATAAGTATTTTTAGCACCTGGGTCATCGATTATTCCTAAACGAACCAGGCGACATTCCGTTCCTTAACCGTTGCGGACTCATACCGGTTCCACTGGCCAGA
>CAYWHF010000273.1:0-4282 GCA_964457695.1 uncultured Methylocapsa sp. | reverse complement strand
ATCCGCGCACATCGGTCGTCGACCGGTTCAATCGTGCGCACGACGTCCGCAACCTGTTCATCTGCGACGGCAGCAGCCTGGTCACTTCCACGCGCGGTCAGCCGACGATGACGATTTCGGCGCTGGCGTTCAGGGCAGGCGACCACATCGCACAATTCGCCAAACGCGGAGAAATCTAGACGAGGTTCACATGGACATCGATCGTCGTTCGATCTTGACCGCGATCGGGATGAGCGCGTTTGCGGCTGCGGCCGGCGCGCAGAATCAGCAGCCCGCTCCAGCCGCATCAGATCAGGGGCCCGTCACCACTCTCCGGGAGGTGCCGCTCAGCGGCGCCAACACCGTGACCGCCGAACGGCGCGGCGACATCGTGCCGATCGGCCTCAACCGCCCGCAGATTCAAAAGCGGACAGAACCCCCCAGTGATTTTTATCGACACCCGCGTTCCATTCGTGCAGACCCTGGCGTATCGCGACGAACTCGTCTCTCATCTCGGCTTGACGAATGTTGAAACCGTCTGGCCAAGACCCGAGCTCCTCCAAAGGGAAGACCCGGAAAATTTCCTTTGGGCGACCAACCCCGACCGTTGTTGCGAAATCCGCAAGGTCTTGCCGCTCGCCGAAGCGCTTGACGGTTACGATGCCTGGATCAGCGGCCGCAAACGGTTTCAGGCGCCCTCGCGCAGCAAGCTTGCGCTCTTCGAAAGCGAAGGCGGCCGGATTAAGATCAATCCGCTCGCGCATTGGACGGCGCGCAGCGTATTGAGCTACCTTGAGGCCCATGGCCTTCCACGCCATCCGCTTGTCGCCAAGAACTATCCATCAATCGGATGCATTCCTTGCACCACTCCGGTAAAGCCTGGAGAGGACGACCGTGCCGGGCGCTGGCGCGGGCGCGAGAAGGTCGAATGCGGGCTTCACACCTTGCCGCTTTACGCCGGCGTGGATATTTGACGATGGCGATTTTTGCAGGCGATGGATTCGTGGCGGATGATTGGCGCTATTTGGCGCCGGACGAACTTCTGCCGCCCGAAGGCAAGGTCATATTCGCAGCGGCTCAATGGCAAGAATTGAGCGCCCATGCGCGCGCCGATGATCGGCCGCTTGGTGTGCTTCTCAAGCCAGGGCAGGACTTACAGAACGTTTTGCCAGATCTTGCCCGCTTTGCGCTTGCCGTAATCGCTTTCCCCAAATTCACCGATGGCCGCGGCTATTCACTCGCTCGTAAACTTCGCAGCCATTACGGCTATGCCGGCGAGTTGCGCGCGAGCGGCGATATTTTGTTTGACCAGCTGCAATTGCTCGCGCGTTGCGGTTTTGACAGTTTTGACATAACGAACGCCGCCACCCTTAGGCTGCTTGAGGCAGGCCGCAGGCCCATGTTTGAGATTTTTTATCAGCCTGGCCTGGGGCCAGAAATTGGCGAGAAGACGCGGCCTTGGGCGCGCCGCGCATCGGCTTGACTCATGGCCTGCCGCAAATTCGATCCCATGGAAAGGGTTCCGCCCGAAGACGCCCGATTGCGCGGGCTCCCTTTCAACGGCGCCAACGCACGCCGCAATAACGTCCAGAGCAAAGATCAGATGGAAGAAGGGGCGCCTGCCGTCAGAATGGCTTGCCAGAGAAGCGAGAGTGCTTTTAATTCGGCGCGCGGGCCGTGCGTTCTGCCGCTTCCCTTTCGATGATTGGTGATAGGATAAGCTGCAGACCGGTCAAAATAGGCTGATCTGAAGAGTCCATAGCCTTGCTGATGGATTGGCGCTCTGCTTCTCCGCTGAATTCATCGAATTCCCGTACCGCACGCGCGGTGAAAGCGCCGATCGACAGACCGCTGGCACGGGCGGTGACCCCGACTTTCCCCGCGAAGGCGGACCCCATCGATGCCACGGCGGCGTGCGCCACCTTCTCATGTGAGCAAGTATGAATGATTTCAGCGATCAAGCACATACTCTCCCTCCCTAACGAGCGAGCACGCAGGGACGCGATAAGCTTTGATTTCTTTGACTCCTGTTGCTGGAGCTATGCACCTTAGAAGCCCTCGCAAGATGACTTATAAATCTAACACTGTTATGACGTCAATAGCGAAGTTTATGTTGCTGTGCAATATTTAAAGTAATCAGTGTAATTTAATTTGTGTATGTGCACAATTCTATAGAAAACCGTCTTACGCATAGAATAGATTACAGAATTCTCTTCTCCGGTATGGCTATCATGCCGGGGCCAGCACCAAATCGCGACGATCGGTCCGCCACGACGGCTTTAAACCGGTGCGCTCGTGGCCAAAGCTTTTCGTTTAGCGCATGATCGCCGCGACTAAGTCAGCGGCTTTTCACAAGATCATGCTTTTTGGGCTCTCGCGCTGCCAGATTGCCGTGCTTATTGCACTTCTAAACAGCGGATCTGCCTTTTCTTCCGGGCTTCGCGCGCCGCACAAATTGGCGCACCATGCCCGCACTTCAATCGCTCTGCCTGCGCCTCCATATTAGCCAATTTTAAAGCTGATGAGAAGCTTTCATCTTTCAAAGGGAGCTAAGCAAGTTCGAGGCCAGCTCCCAGTCCCGCGGCAGCACAGCAACATTTCAATCGAATGAAGCGGTTTGAGAGCGACTAAAAAATGGGCGTCCCGCCCAACTTATTGCGGCGCGGCAACGGGCGGCGGGGCCTCGGCGGCTGGACTTGCGGCCGGCGCGGTGGCAGACCCGAGAGGAAGGGCGATGATTTTTGAATCGACCGGCCTTTCGCCGAGCACGGCTTGAATATTGGCGTCCTGCGGCCTTTTTTCGGTGAGTTGCGCGCCGATTGTGCGCACGGCCGGCGGCGCGCTGGCAAAGGTGGCATGCCCTATCCAGCCGGTCGACTCAGGCGAGAGATCGTAAGCCTTGACGCCGAGTTCCTCCAGCGCCGCCCGGTCCTTCGGATCATTGGCATCGAGCGCGCCGAGCCGCGGCCGGTCGCCCGCGAGCCTGCGCGACAATGACAGTGCCCGGTCGTTCGAAGCGACAAGGATTGAGATATGGGACGGATCTAGCCGCGCCAATTGCTGGCGGAAGACATTGAGATCGATGTCGGGAGCCGCGAGCATGACGTCGCCAAGCTTGCCATTGAGATCGGGACTGCCCGAAATGGCGTTCTCCCGCATCGCTTCCATGGCAAGCCAGGCGCCCATCGAATGAGCGAGGATGTGCACGCGGCCGATGTCTGGCAGTTCCGAGAGCCGGTGAATGAGCTTGCTCAAGGCATCACGTGCGATGGTGGCGCTTTCCTTCGCCGCGCCGTAGTCGAGAAGACTGCCCGCCGCAGGCCATGTATAAAGCACGGTAACGCCGCCGAAGCGCGCGTCCGCCACAATTTGCGCGAGCCGGAAACGCGCCTCGTCGTAACTTGTGTTGAAGCCATGGATATAGAGCAGGACATCGCGGTTTGACCCGATGCGTCCTGAAATATGACTCGCGAGCTCGGCATAAAATGCCGTCTCATCGAGCGGCCGCCGGCTCTTGACGGTAAAATGCTTTTGCGGATCCTCGGAGCCAAAGGCGGGACGCTCGACGACGCCCGCTTCATGACCTGGCGGAACGCCGAGCATTTGCAAAGAAAACCGCGCGCCCTCTTGCGCCGCCGTATCGCTCGATGTGCCGCTTTCGCCCATCCGCGTCGACACGACAAACATCGACAGAAAACGAGGTTGTGGAGGAAGCCCCTCGGGTCCAGAGAAGCCGATGGACGCGCAGCCTACGGCAAAGAGCATTGCGCAGCCTGCAAGAGCTATAGAGACGCCGCGCACGGCTCTCGGCCTGAGTGCAAGAAAGGCGTTGGCTGCCCGAGGCGGGCCCTTTCGCACTGTCGCTTTCCGGCTCATAACTGGCTCCGGCCATTCGAGAAAATCAATGGGCGCATGAACGCCGCCCGCTGAACGGTTGGCAATCCTGTCAAGCTCTAATTGGCTTTACCGGAACGCAGGTTTCTCGGTGTCAAACGTGACGGCATTGCGACCGGCCCCGAAATAATTGAAATTGCGTTCTTGAGTCTCCTATCTGAGCCATGAAACGGCTCAGGCGGGGTTGTCACGTAGTCCCGCAAGGGCGTAGCTTGAAGCTGGAAACCGGCCCGGATGCGGTGCGGTCGGCGACAACATGCAAGTGACGCAAATGCTGGGCGCGCGGCTTAGCGATAAAAAGCCGCTATTTCCATGAATGCAACCGAATTGAGGCTGGCGCCGCCAACGAGGGCGCCGTCGACGTCGTGCGCCGAAAGCAATTCCGCGGCATTCTCGGGCTTGACCGAGC
>CAYWHF010000272.1:0-4283 GCA_964457695.1 uncultured Methylocapsa sp. | reverse complement strand
GCGGCGGCTGCATCGAGATCGGTGCTGGCTGGGTGCCCGACATGATCCGCAGGCTAGACCACGCCGTCGATATCTGGAGCCGCTCCGAGCCGCACCTCGCGCAAATGAAACGCAAGCCGTCGGAGCAGATCCGTCAACAGCTGCGCTTCACACCCTATCCATTTGAGGATGTGAGCCAGATGGTCCGCGAATCCTGCGCAGAACTCTTCATGTTCTCGTCGGACTATCCGCACGCCGAAGGCGGTCGCGATCCGATCGGCCGCTTCGAGCGGTCGACCGCGAGCTTGAGCGATGACGCAAAGGCGAGGTTCTTCTCGGGCAATTTTTGCGATCTTTATCCGAACGCATTCACGGCGGCCTAGCTTACTCGAACCGCATGCACTTTCTGACCTGGTTCCAGCCGTTCCGCCCCGCGGACGATCACGCTCTCTCCTGGGCCAATAGGACCCTTGATCTCGACCAGGGTGCCTTGTTCGGCGCCAATCTCGACCGCAATGCGTCGAGCTAGGCCCTTGGAATCAACTTTGAAGATGTAGGTGTTGTCTTCTCGCAATACCAGCGCATCGCGCGAAACGGCCATGACATTGCGGGGCAGCGAAGAGGGTATCAAAACCTTCGCGGCATCTCCGACAAGGCCCGAGCCCGCAGGCAAGGCAAGACGCAACTCAATTGTGCGGCTCACAATGTCGCCTACCGGCACGATAGCCCGCACGGTTGCTGCGACCGGTTTGCCCTCGATTTCCACGGTCACTGGCGACGCTTCATGGACATATCGTGCCGAGTCGATCGGCACCTGCGCACTTACTTCGAGGGACCCAACATCGACGAGCCGTACGATCGGCTTTCCCGCAACGGCGTATTCGCCGGGATTGATGAGACGGGCAACGACCCGACCAGGAAATGGCGCGCGTATCTCGCCATGCGAGAACTGATATTCGCTCTTCTTTAAGGCGGCTTGGGCCTGGGCAAGGGCTGCCGCCGCCATATCGCGCGTGGAGTTGGCCTGATCGCGCGTACTTTTGGCAATTGCATTTTGCTTGAACAGGTTGTCCATGCGTGTGGCTTGGTCGCGATCAAATCTGAGTTCCGCCGACAGGCGGGCGACGTTGGCCTTATCCGAGGCCAATTGAAGTCCGGCAAGACTGCTGTCGACGCGAGCCACCACATCGTTTGCCGCGACGATCGTTCCGACATCGGCGACCCAGGCGATTCTGCCCTCAACTTCCGACGCCAATTGTGAGTCGCTGCGTGACACCACCGTGCCAGGCACGGGTACTGTTGGTGCCATCCGGACGATCCGCGCCACTACAACGCCAACAGTCGGAGGATCTATGGCGCGCTGTGCCAATGCTGCCGGTGCCAGGCCTGCGGCGACCACAACGACCAGAAAATTTGCACGGCAGATGTGCGCGGCACGCTTGCGTGAAATCACGCAGCCCTCCTGAGGATCGGTGTGATTGGCGCCAAACTCAGGTTTTCGGACTGCTCGCCCAAGCGGAGCATGGCGGGCATGAGCACCAGCGTGAAAACATGGCTGACGAGGATGCCGCCTACGATCACGGCTCCCAGGCCACGATAAATTTCGGCACCCGGACCCGGCACTATAACCAGAGGCAGCATACCAAAAATCGCCGTCAAGGTGCTGGAGAAGATCGGTCGAAGCCGCGTCTCAAGACTTGAGCGAACCGCATCGACCCGCGTCATGCCTTCCGCCTCGGCCTGGCGCGTGCGCGCCACGAGGAGAATCGTGTTGTTTACGACCAATCCAAGAACGATGATGAATCCGATCATTGTCAGCAAATCGAGCGGCTGAAAGACAAACAGACCGAGGACGCGCAGTGCAGCCATGCCGCCCACGGTTCCCAGCGGCAGCGCAATCGTCGCAATTGCGGCGTCCCACACGGATTTGAACAGTGCGGCCATGATCAAAAAGAGCAGCAATATGGCGAGCGCAAAGTTCTTGCCCATGCTCCACATCGCATTGTCGAGATGATTGGCGGCAGCGCCATAGGTCACGCTGCCATCGGCCGGAAGCTGTTGGCGAATCTTGGGCTCAATCTCGTTGCGTACGATTTTGAGCGCATCTTCCAGCGCCATCCCGCGCGGCGGCTGCAGGTTCAGCGCGAAGGTGCGACGGCGATCCAGCCGATAGATTCCGCTTGGAGCCAAGGTCTGCTGCATCGCGACGAGATGGCCGAATGACACGACGTTGCCATTCGGTGTAGCCAGGGGCGTAGCGCTCACCGCACCTGGCGAATCGAGCGGCTGGGCCTTCAAGATCAAGAAGAGCTGACGTTCACCGTCAAATCGTTGCCCGACATAGGTCCCCTCGCCCAAGGCTTGCAAAATCGTACCCACGTCAGAGCGAGCCCAGCCAACTTCCGCGATCGAGCGATCGTCTGGCAGCAAACGCAGTTGCGGCTGATCGTAATCGAGGTTCGGGTTGGTATTGACTACGGCGTCGGGAAATCGCTTGGTCAGGAGATCGAAGCCGGTCTTGGCGGCCGTTCTCATCGCATTGGCATCGTTCGATTGAATATTGATCGAAATGCCGCCGCCCTGGTCGAACCCCCCGAACAAGCTTCCCATCTGGGCAAAACCTTGCGCATCGGGGAGGTCACGCAAGACATCGTTTCGAACGATCTGCTCAAGTTTTGGAAAATCACCGTCGTTTGGCACGCGAGCGGCCATGTCCATGTTGCCGGGGCCGTCCATCTTGACATAGTAGTTGAGAAGCTTCGGTTGCTTCGTTCCATTCATATAGGGCGTGAGCCTGTCGATAATTGGTCGCGCTATTTCTTGTTCGACAACGCCAACCGTGGCGCTCGCCGGGATCTGAATGAAGCCATCGATGGCAGCGCGCTTGACTTGCGGCAGATATTGCAAGCTCGGCAGCAGAAGCCATGTGCCGAGCGCTGAACCGACAATCAAGCCGCCAATCCACAGGCCGCGCTTGCGCGGCGTATCCGTCAGCCCCATGACGTAGTCGGTGATGCCTCTCCAAACATTGGAGAGATCTGCCTTCTTGGGGTCGACCTTCAGAAAAAGACTCGAAGTCACAGGCACGACCGTAACGGCGACGATGAGCGACACGAAAACGGCGAACGCGATCGTGAGCGACAAATCGGCGAACAACTGACCTTCGACGTCCTTCAGGAAAATGACGGGCAGGAAGATCGCGACATTCGTTGCGGTCGAGGCAAGCAATGCGCCCCACACCTGGTCCGTGCCGACCTGTGCCGCCTTGCCCGGCTCCATGCCGTGTTCGCGCAAACGCAGAATGTTCTCGAAGGCGACGATCGCCGCATCGAGGACGATGCCCGTAGCAAAGGCAAGTCCCGCAAGGGAGACGACATTCAAGGTACGGCCAGTCAGGTTCAAGAGAACAAGTACCGCAAACAGGCAAATGGGAATCGCCGACGAAATAATGAGGGTGCCCCGCCATTCGCGCATGAAGAACCACAGCACACCGACCGCGAGCAAAATTCCCAGAATCAGGTCCGATGTGACCATTGACATCGCCTGATTGATGAAGTGCGACGGATCGAAGGAATATTGAAGGGTGACATGCTGCGCCCGAGCCGGGCCGTCATTGATCGACTGGAGTTCTGCCTTAACCGCGTTCACGGTTGCCAGAACATTGGCACCGGAAGCACGAAAGACTTGCATTCCCAGTGCGGGATTGCCGTTCTGAAAAGCGAAGCCTTGTGCCTTGCTGCGACCGATATGAACGTCGGCGATGTCGCCGAGATGCACGGGTTTGCCGGAGCGCCACTCCAGAATGAGATTCTTCAATGCATCGACCGAATAACGTCCCCGCAGCGAAAGCCCATACTGCCGGCGTCCAACGTCGATCGTGCCCCCTGACACATCCTCGGCGCCGCTGATTTGTTGCGCCATCTTGGGAATCTGGACGCCGAGTTCGGCAGCGCGCAGCGGATCGAACTCGATGTCGATCTCATCCACGCCGCCATTGGCATTGATTTGCACGGATCCAACGCCCGGAATGGATTCCAGCCGCGGAATCACGACCTCCTTGAGAAAACTCACGTAGGAATTCACATCACGCTTGTTGCCGGGCAGCTCTTGCATGAAGACGTAGAGCAACGTCGCATTGGCATCCTGCGTGCTTGCCAGTTGAACAAAGGGCTTTTGTGCGTCGGCGGGCAGAGGCGGCAAGCGATTCAGCCGACCGATCACATCGACGAGGGTGTTCTTCATGTCGGTCCCGAGAGCGAATGTGAGTTGCACATATCCGCCACCGGAATTGGCAAAACCGTCCA
>CAYWHF010000271.1:0-4285 GCA_964457695.1 uncultured Methylocapsa sp. | reverse complement strand
GGGACAGGCGTCGGTCGTTTCTGGGCGCAGTAGGTAGGTCCGTTCGGCCCCTTGGGCCGCCCACCCGCCATCCAGGCCGGCCCGGTCGTTGACAAGTAACGGGCAATACCCGCATTTCAGGGTGGCACGATGTCTGCAAGTTGGAGTCTCTGATGGCGGATGATCTTCAGGAGAGCGCGCTCGAGTATCACCGGCTGCCAGTGCCCGGGAAGATCGCGATCGCGGCCACCAAGCCGCTCGCGAACCAACGCGACCTCGCGCTCGCCTATTCTCCGGGCGTCGCGGAGGCCTGCAACGTGATCGTCGTCGATCCCGCCGAAGCTGCGACCGTCACCGCGCGCAGCAACCTCGTGGGCGTCATTACCACCGGCACGGCGGTGCTGGGCTTGGGCGCCATCGGCCCGCTGGCGGCGAAGCCGGTGATGGAAGGCAAGGCGGTTCTCTTCAAAAAATTCGCCGGCATCGATGTGTTCGACATCGAAATCGCGGAATCGGATGTGGACCGGCTGGTTGATATCATCGCCGCGCTGGAGCCGACCTTTGGTGGAATCAACTTAGAGGATGTGAAAGCGCCCGAATGTTTTGCGGTCGAGCGCAAACTGCGCGAGCGGATGTCCATTCCGGTTTTTCACGATGACCAGCACGGCACCGCGATCATTGTCGGCGCGGCGGTCCGTAACGCCATGGAGCTGACCGGCAAGAAAATCGATCAAGTAAAGATCGTGACCTCGGGCGCGGGGGCGGCGGCGCTCGCCTGCCTCGATTTTCTGGTTGTCCTTGGTGCGCGGCGCGAGAACATTTTTGTCACGGACATTGAAGGGGTTGTCTACCGCGGCCGCAAGGCATTGATGAATGAGTATGTGTCTGTCTATGCCAAGGACACCGAAGCCCGGACCCTCAAGGACGTGATTGGCGGCGCCGATATTTTTCTCGGGCTTTCCGCGGGCGGCGTCTTGACGCCCGAGCTCGTGAAGAAAATGGCCGAGCGGCCGCTGATCATGGCGCTCGCCAATCCCACACCTGAAATCGAACCTGACGCGGCTGCAGCAGCAAGGCCCGACGCGATGGTGTGCACCGGGCGCTCGGATTATCCCAATCAGGTCAACAATGTCCTTTGCTTTCCTTTCATCTTTCGCGGTGCACTCGACGTCGCGGCGACGTCCATCAACGAAGCAATGAAGCTCGCCGCCGCGCGGGCGCTTGCGGATCTCGCGCATGAGCCCCCATCCGATGTGGTTGCGAGGGCCTATGGCGGCGAGGCACGGCAGTACGGAAAAGACAGTCTAATTCCCGTGCCATTCGATCCGCGCTTGATCCTGCGCATCGCGCCAGCTGTCGCAAAGGCCGCTATGGATACGGGCATTGCAAAGCGGCCTATTGCCGACCTTGCGCTTTATGAAGAGAACCTGACGCAGTTTGTGTTCCGGTCCGGCTTCGTCATGCGGCCCGTGATCAATGCCGCCAAGGCCTGCCCGAAGCGTGTGGTTTATGCGGAAGGAGAGGATGAAAGGGTGCTTCGCGCGACCCAAACCGTCATCGAACAAGGGATAGCCAAGCCAATTCTCGTCGGCCGGCCGGAGGTGATCAACGCCCGCATCGAACGGTTCGGGCTTTCTGTGCGCCCGGAAAAAGACTTCGAGCTCATTAACCCAAATCTTGATCCGCGTTATCTGAGCTATGTCGAAACCTGCCTTGAGTCGGCCGGCCGGAGAGGCATGACGCCCAAGGCCGCGCGGCTTCTCGTGCGGACGAATTCGACCGTTATTGCCGCAGTTGCGGTCAAGCGTGGCGATGCCGACGCAATGATTTGCGGTCTTGATGGGCGCTTCAGTCCGCATTTGCGCTATATCAGGGATATTATCGGGCTTGCTCCAGGGGCAACCAATCTCTCCGCCATGTGCCTCATGATCACCGGCAAGGGTGCCTTTTTCATCGCCGACACGCATGTTCAGCGCGATCCCTCTGCTCCAGAGATCGCGGAAATGGCGCTCATGTGTGCCTCCCATGTCCGCCGGTTCGGAATCGAGCCGAAGGTCGCGTTTGTGTCGCATTCGGATTTCGGATCGGATGACACGCCGTCCGCCCGCAAGATGCGCGACGCCCTGGACATGATGCGCGAGCGCGCCGCCGATCTTGATGCCGATGGCGAGATGCAGGCGAATACCGCTTTGTCGCAGGCGCTGCGCAACCTCGTGTTGCCATCGTCGCGCCTGAAAGGCGAGGCAAATATCCTGATCATGCCCAACCTCGACGCCGCCAATATTGCCTATACAATGACGATGATCATGGCGGATACGTCGCCAGTTGGTCCGATCCTCATCGGCGCAGCGAAGCCTGCGCATATATTGACGCCTTCCGTGACGGTGCGCGGCCTCATTAATATGACCGCCGTTTCGGTCGCGGAGGCGCAGGGCGAGACATCGCTGGGCCTCAAATGAGGGTCCACGCGAAACCCAAGCGATCGAATGCGTTTCTAAACGCTTATTCTCAGGACCTGGGTCACGACGCTATGATAGCGTGGCGTTGAAAACCGGACCACGCGCGAGCTAAGGCTTCCATCAAAGGATAATCGTAGACCGTGACAGCAAAAAAAATTGCCTTGATCACCGGCATCACGGGACAGGATGGCGCTCTCCTGGCAGAACTGCTCCTTTCCAAAGGCTATATCGTGCATGGCGTGAAACGCCGGGCGTCATTGATCAATACCGACCGGGTTGATCATTTGTATCATGATCCGCATGAGACCAGCGTCAACTTTCTACTGCACTATGGCGATCTTACCGATGCTACAAACCTGATTCGTATCGTGCAGGAAGTCCAGCCCGACGAAATCTATAATCTCGCCGCGCAAAGTCATGTCCAGGTAAGCTTCGAGACGGCGGAATACACCGCCAACGCCGACGCGCTTGGCACGCTGCGGCTTCTTGAAGCCATCCGTATCCTAGAGCTATGTCAGAAAACTCGCTTCTATCAGGCCTCGACATCGGAACTTTATGGTAAGGCCCAGGCAGTTCCGCAAAATGAGTCGACGCCGTTTTATCCGCGCTCGCCCTATGCAGCCGCAAAGCTCTACGCCCATTGGATTACCGTAAATTACCGCGAAGCCTATGGGATACACGCCTCGAACGGAATCCTGTTCAATCATGAAGGGCCGACCAGGGCCGAGACATTTGTGACGAGAAAAATCACCCGCGCGGTCGCTGCGATCCATCTCGGTCTCCAGGAGAGGCTCTTTTTGGGAAATTTGGATGCGAGGCGGGATTGGGGACACGCGCGTGACTATGTCGAGGGGATGTGGCAAATCCTGCAACAGCCAGAACCAGACGATTATGTTTTGGCCACGGGAGAGACCCATACGGTAAGAGAGTTCGTTGAGCGGGCCTTCGCCGAAATTGGCGTTGTCATTGTCTGGAAGGGATCGGGAATAGACGAACGCGGATTAGATGAAAAGAGCGGCCGTGTGCTTGTCGAGGTCGATCCGCGTTACTTTCGTCCGACCGAGGTCGATTTCCTTCTGGGGGATGCGAGAAAGGCATTTAGGACATTTGGCTGGAAGCACAAGGTGACGTTTTCGCAGCTCGTTGCTGAAATGGTGGCAGGCGACTTAATTTCGATGAAAAAGCGCGGGCGGATTTGAGGATCGTTCATGGTCAAGAGTCGGCGCATTTGGATCGCAGGCCATCGCGGCATGGTCGGCTCTGCGATCCTGCGGCGTTTCGCCGGAGAAGACGTGGAACTTTTGACCGTAGATCGCCGGGATCTTGACCTCCGCGAGCAGCCGGCCGTGCGCCAATGGGTGGCGAAAGCCAGGCCAGATATTATTATTCTTGCTGCCGCAACGGTTGGCGGAATCCTTGCCAATGATTCCTATCCTGCCGATTTCCTCTTCGATAATCTTGCGATTGAAACAAATGTCATTCATGCCGCGCATCTTGCCAATGTCGAGCGGCTGATCTTTCTCGGATCGTCGTGCATCTACCCAAAATTGGCGCCGCAGCCGATCATCGAGGAAGCGCTGTTAACTGGTCCGCTCGAGCCTACCAACGAATGGTACGCAATCGCGAAAATCGCAGGACTTAAGCTGTGTCAGGCGTACCGGCGGCAATTTGGCCGGCACTATATTTCGGTCATGCCGTGCAACCTCTACGGCCCTAACGATAACTTTGATCTTTCGACGAGCCATGTCCTGCCGGCGTTGATCCGGAAATTCCACGCCGCCAAATCGGCAGGCAAGGCAGAAGTCGTTATCTGGGGCACCGGGACCCCGAAGCGGGAATTTCTCTAC
>CAYWHF010000270.1:0-4286 GCA_964457695.1 uncultured Methylocapsa sp. | reverse complement strand
GGCCAATGGAAAAGGATATTTGGAATTCGGTGCCCAGCCGCCACTGAGGATTCCATAGACGCTGGGCGAGGAAATCTCGAGAATATAAAGCACACCGACATTGAGATCGGCGATCGCCCAACCTTCGCTTACCGGAATGACCGCCCAGGCCGAAAGCGCCAGCATTCCCATGATGAAGGGTGCCAGCAGGAAAACGCCCTTGTTAGCCCCGTCTGGAATCACCGGTTCTTTGAAGACAAACTTCAGCATGTCGGCAAAGCTCTGCCAAAGCCCCCAGGGACCGACGACATTCGGGCCGCGCCGCAGCATCACCGCCGCCCATATCTTGCGATCCGCGTAAAGGACATAGGCAATAAATATCAATAGCACGACAAGGAGCGCCACGCTTTTCACAAGCGTCAAAACCAAAGGGCCAAACCAGGAAATTGAACTCACGGGGCTCACTCCGCTGCCTCGCGCGCGAACCCTCCGGCAACCGCGGAACATTCCGCCATTACCTCCGAAGCGCGCGCGATCGGATTGGTCTTATAATAATCTCCGATAGCCGCCGCAAACGGGGCGCTCGCGAATGAGATGCCGGCTAGCGTCAGCATAGTGAGGTCCAAAGGTTTCGCCGCGCTAATCTCGCCGCCCTTCGCGAAATGCGGATAGGATTCATATAGCCTGCCACGCAGGGAACTTAGCGAATCGAACGGCAATTTGTGTTCGAGCACATCGGAAAGCGCGCGCAAGATGGCCCAATCCTCGCGCGCATCGCCTGGCGGAAAGTTGGCGCGCTCCGCCACTTGCACGCGGCCTTCCGTATTGACGTAGATACCAGATTTCTCCGTATATGCCGCCCCCGGCAAAATGACATCGGCGCGGGTAGCGCCAAGGTCACCATGCGTCCCTTGATAAATGACAAATGCGCCTGGTTCGACCGCGATCTCATCGGCGCCAAGCAGAAACAGGACGTCGAGCGCGCCACGCTTTGCCATTGCCAAGGCGTCAAGACCGCTTTGGCCCGGCACGAAGTTGAGATCGAGGCCGCCGACACGCGCCGCAGCCGTGTGCAGGATAGCGAGACCGTTCCAACCAGGTACCGACGCGCCAGTGGCAGCCGCGGCTTTTGCCGCAAGTGCAAGAACGGTGCGGCCATCTTGCCTCGCTAGCGCAGCTTGGCCGATCAAAAAAATCGGCCTTTCCATCGCAGCCAAAGGCTGCTCGGCAAGAGCCGCGAGCGCTTGCGGACCGGCGCCAAGATAAGCGTATTCATAGGTAAGATCGGCCCGCTCGCCGATGAGTCCTATCGGCAAACCGCGCTTCAACCAGCGCTTGCGGATGCGGGCGTTCAACGCGGGCGCTTCCTTGCGCGGGTTTGAGCCAACGATGACGAGGCCATCCGCCTCATCGATACCGGCGATGGTTGGATTGAAAATATAGCTCGCGCGGCCGAACCTCGGATCGAGCTTTGCGCCATCTTGCCGGCAGTCGAGCGAAACAGAACCGAGGCTTTGAACCAGGAGTTTGAGCAGAAACATTTCCTCGACAGCGCAAAGGTCGCCGGCGATCGCGCCGATACGGTCTGGCGCACGCTGCCGCACCTTCTCCGCGATCGCCTGGAAAGCAGCCTGCCACGAGGCTTCGCGCAATTTGCCGTTCTGGCGTATATATGGACGATCGAGCCTTTTGGTTTTCAGGCCATCGACAATCTGGCGGGCCTTATCGGAAATCCACTCCTCATTCACGGCTTCATTGATACGGGGCAGGATGCGCATGACCTCGCGCCCGCGCGTATCGATACGGATTGCCGAGCCGAGCGCGTCCATGACGTCGATCGACTCGGTCTTGACGAGCTCCCACGACCGTGCCTTGAAGGAAAACGGTTTTGGCAATAATGCACCAACCGGACAGAGGTCGGCGATATTGCCCTGCAGCTCCGAGCCCATCGCCCGCTCAAGATAAGTGGTGATCTCCATATCCTCGCCGCGCCCGATCGCGCCCATCTCCCCAGTGCCAGCGACTTCCGCCATGAACCTCACACAGCGGGTACAATGGATGCAGCGGTTCATCGAAGTGTGCACCAGGGGGCCGATGTATTTGTCTTCGACCGCGCGCTTATTTTCGACATAGCGCGAGGCATCGACGCCATAGGCTATTGCCTGATCCTGCAAATCGCACTCGCCGCCCTGGTCGCATATCGGGCAATCGAGCGGGTGATTGATAAGCAGAAATTCCATAACCCCTTGGCGGGCCTTTTTCACCATTGGAGATTTGGTGAGCACCACGGGGGGTTCGCCGTTGGGACCGTGGCGCAAATCTTTCACCGCTACGGCGCAGGATGCCGAAGGTTTTGGCGGCCCGCCCTTCACCTCGACGAGGCACATCCGGCAATTACCCGCAATAGAAAGACGCTCATGAAAGCAGAAGCGCGGGATCTCCGCGCCCGCCACCTCGCAAGCCTGAAGAAGCGTGTACTCCGGCGGGACATCGACTTCGACATCGTCCACGATGAGCTTCGTCATGCTACTTCCTCAGTGCGGCGGTTTAACATAGCAAAAGATTGCTCAACCTTTGCGATTGTCAGGCACGTTCGGCCATTCAACAAACGAAAGCACCCATAGACCGATAAAATTCGCGAATGGGATAAAGGCAATAATCACCTACCAAGCTGAATATCCTAAACGCTTTAATATACGAGCAATAGGATAGCCAAGCACAAGGATGCAAATGAGGACCATCAACCCCTGCCAAATCGACATCGATTCCATTTCTGCCTCCCTCTACTCTGCCGCAACGCCAAGATCTTTAATTGGCTCCGGACGCGGATTGGCGGCATATTGATCAATACGCCGTTCGATCTCTGGCCGGAAGTGCCGGATGAGCCCTTGCACCGGCCAGGCTGCTGCATCCCCCAGAGCGCAGATCGTATGGCCTTCGATTTGCGTCGTGACTTCGAGCAGCATGTCGATCTCGCGCTTATGCGCGCGGCCCTCCGCCATGCGCGAGACGACGCGCCAAAGCCATCCCGTCCCTTCCCGGCAGGGCGTGCATTGGCCGCAGCTCTCATGCTTGTAGAAATAGCTGATCCGGGCGATGGCACGCACGATATCGGTCGATTTATCCATGACGATGACGGCGGCTGTGCCAAACCCTGATTTCAACTCGCGCAAGCTATCAAAATCCATCGCCGCGTCGATGATTTCATGCGCCGGAACCAATGGCACAGAGGAGCCGCCGGGGATAACCGCAAGAAGATTGTCAAAGCCGCCGCGAACCCCGCCGCAATGCCGCTCGATCAATTCGCGGAAGGAAATGGACATCACCTCTTCCACATTGCAGGGCCTGTTGACATGACCGGAGATGCAAAAGATCTTGGTGCCCGAATTGTTTTTGGCGCCAAAGCTTGAAAACCATTTGGCACCCCGGCGCAATATGTCCGGCACCACGGCAATGGACTCAACGTTATTGACAGTTGTCGGCGAGCCGTAAAGGCCCATATTGGCAGGGAAAGGCGGCTTCAGCCGGGGCATCCCCTTTTTGCCTTCGAGCGACTCCAAAAGCGCGGTTTCCTCACCGCAGATATAAGCGCCCGCGCCATGGTGGAGATATATGTCGCATGGCCAGCCATGAATGTTGTCATTGCCGATGAGATTGGCGGCATAGGCCTCGGCAATCGCCGCCTCAAGGCGCCACCCTTCGAGAACGAATTCGCCGCGAATGTAGATATAGCAAGTATGGGCCTGCATCGCGAAGCAGGCCAGAAAACAGCCTTCGATCAAAAGCTGCGGATCGTTGCGCATGATCTCCCGGTCCTTGCAGGTGCCGGGCTCGGATTCGTCGGCATTGACGACGAGATAGGAGGGCCGCGCCGGATCTGGCTTCGGCATGAAGGACCATTTGAGGCCGGTCGGGAACCCGGCGCCGCCGCGCCCGCGCAGGCCCGACGCCTTCATCTCGTCGATGATCCAGTCCTTGCCCTTGTCGATCAAGGTCTTTGTATTGTCCCACCCCCCGCGCGCCATGGCGCCCTTAAGACCCCAGTCACCGAAGCCGTAGAGATTGGTGAAGATGCGATCCTTGTCTTCAAGCATCTCTCTTGACCTTACGATTGGTTCAGATCGGGCGTGCTCAAGGGACCGCTGCGGCCATCGACGCCATAGAGCGAGGTCAATGAAGTAAGCCCGCCCGCGGGTTCCGACGTGACGCGTCCAATTTGCGAACCGGTCTTCACGGGGCGGCCCGCGGCGAGATCGTCGAGCAACTTCTCGCAATTCCGCGGCGTCAGATCCTCGTAGTAATCCTCG
>CAYWHF010000269.1:0-4292 GCA_964457695.1 uncultured Methylocapsa sp. | reverse complement strand
CTCCGGTTTCGGGCAACGAGGCGCGGGGCACATAGAGCGCGGCATTGGTCAATGCCCCGGCACTTGCGCGGTCGCAAACGCCGCCGATCTTGGCAATGAACATATTGTTCTTTAGAGTGCGCAGGCGAAGGATCGAGAATGCCCGCTCGCCGCTTTCGTCAAGGAGCGGCTTGTAAGAAGCTATGGCGCAGGGATCGCCGGTGAACGAAGAAAGTCTTATTTCGCCGCCAGTACCGTGCGGAGCGCCAAACCGGCCAACAAGAAAACGATCCCTGAGCATCGCGCGCGAGCCGCCGGTCAGGCAGCAGGCGCCGCCGCCTTTTCCGCGGCGGCCGCCCTTTCTTGGGTCTTCTTCCTCGGCAAAGCTTTTTTGGGATTGTTGCGCGGGGTGCGGTTTAATAAACCGAGCGTATCGAGCAGACGGCCCACGCGGTCTGTCGGCTGCGCACCTTTGGCAATCCAGGCTTTGGCCTTGTCCTGATCGAGCACGATCCGCCCCTCCGCATCCTTTGCCTTAAAAGGATCGAAAGTGCCAAGACGCTCGATGAATCTTCCGTCTCGGGGCATCCGCGAGTCGGCGACAACCACTCGGTAGAACGGCCGCTTCCTCGCCCCGCCGCGCGACAAGCGAATTTTTAGAGACATGCTTTTCCTTTCGCCGTGTTAGATCGATCGTAAATAATTATCCTGCGACAAGATCGAGCCGTTTTTCGATGCACGGATTTGGGGAAGATCGGCATCGAGCCGGCCAAGGCGGCCCTTGATCTCGCGAATATCGTTCTCCATGCGGTCGAGCTGCCCGCGGATGTGAC
The DNA here is from genome assembly GCA_964457695.1 of uncultured Methylocapsa sp. Classification (GTDB taxonomy): domain Bacteria; phylum Pseudomonadota; class Alphaproteobacteria; order Rhizobiales; family Beijerinckiaceae; genus Methylocapsa. The sequence continues at coordinate 3,480 of CAYWHF010000269.1, read as the reverse complement.
GCAAATGATCGAGGACGAGATTTTCAACCTCGGCCATTATTTCTTTTTTCCAAACGGGTTTAGTCCGCCCATGAGACCGCCCCCGAGCCCCGGCAGGCTGGGCCCGCCAAGGCCCGGCAATTTCGGCACCTTTGGCGCGCCTTGCGGCTCTTGGCTTGGCTGTCCGGCCTGCGCCCCCTGCCCAAGCGACGGCCCGAATTGCTTATTGCCCATCTGCTTTTGCAGGGCAGCCAGCTGTCCCGGCGAGGGCTGCGGAATACCTCCGCCTAACCCGCCGCCGGAAAGTCCCAGCATTGAGGCCATTTTTCCAAGCGCGCCGCCGCGTTTTGGTCCACCCATCGCCTTCATCATATCGGCGATCTGCCGATGCTGCTTTAACAGCTTGTTGACGTCCTCGACCTTGGCGCCAGAACCCGACGCGATACGCCTCTTGCGCGAGGCCTTGAGAATATCCGGATTTCGCCGCTCCTCGCGGGTCATCGAGGAGATAATAGCCCGCTGGCGCTTGATGATCCGGTCATCGACCCGCGCCGAATTAAGCTGCTGCTTCATCTTGGCGACGCCAGGCAGCATTCCCATGACCCCGCCAAGGCCGCCGATCTTTTCGACCTGGGCCAGCTGATCGGACAGATCCTCAAGGTCGAATTTGCCTTTGCGCATTTTGGCGGCAATGCGCTTTGCTTTTTCCGTATCGAGCGACTCGGCCGCTTTTTCGACAAGGGAGACGATATCGCCCATGCCGAGAATCCGGTTAGCGATCCGGGCAGGGTGAAAATCCTCGAGTGCGTCCATTTTCTCGCCGGTGGCGAGCAGTTTTATTGGCTTGCCGGTCACGGCGCGCATCGAAAGCGCCGCGCCGCCGCGCCCGTCGCCATCGATCCTGGTCAGCACAATGCCGGTGACGCCAACACGATCATTAAAGCTCTTCGCAAGATGAACCGCGTCTTGTCCGGTAAGACTGTCGGCGACAAGGAGGATCTCATGCGGGCGAGAGACCGATTTGATCTCGGCCATTTCAACCATTAGCGCTTCGTCGATATGGGTGCGGCCAGCCGTGTCAAGCATGACGACGTCATAGCCTTGCAACCGGGCTGCCTGTTCCGCGCGTTTGGCAATTTGCACCGGCGACTGCCCCGCGACGACCGGCAAAGTGTCGATTCCAACCTGGCGGCCGAGCACCGCAAGCTGCTCCTGCGCCGCCGGGCGTTTCACGTCGAGCGAGGCCATCAGCACTTTGCGCTTCATCCGGTCGCTGAGTCGCTTGGCGATCTTCGCGGTCGTCGTCGTCTTGCCCGCGCCTTGCAGGCCGACCATCATGATTGCAACAGGCGGCGTCGCATCGAGATTGATAGGATCGGCATTGGCGCCAAGGGTCTCGATCAACACGTCATTGACGATCTTGACGACCATCTGGCCTGGCGTCACCGATTTGATGACATTTGCGCCAACCGCGCGTCCACGCACCTTGTCCACAAAGGAGCGCACGACGTCGAGCGCGACATCGGCTTCGAGAAGGGCGCGGCGCACCTCACGAAGCGCCAGATTCACGTCCTCTTCGGATAAAGCGCCGCGCCGGGTCAGCCGGTCCAATATCCCAGAGAGTTTTTCGGATAGCCCTTCGAACATGCGCTTTATCCTAAGGCGCCGCGTTGCAAGCGGAAAACTTTGTTAGCCGGGCAGCAACCCTCGAAGAGCGTGACCGATCCGCCAACCCAATCTAGAAAAGACGGTGCGCCGGAACACCAATACAAAACGCGCCCGGGAGCGCAATGCACCGCCGCACGTACGCCGCCCGCCTCGAAGGACGACACGGCCTTCCGAACTAATGTCCCTAACCAGAGGGGACTGTCTTAGGCGCTCGCCTGCCGCGGTGTCAAGGAAGTGTCCGGGCTTGCTGCAAATGGGAGAGCGTAGCCCGGGCGGCGGTGGCAGCGCCCTCGGCCTTTACGCTGTGCGGCTGCCAGCTAGGGGCCCTTCATTACGGGGCCCACCGCGGTGTCAAAGAAGTTCCGGGCTTGCTGCAAATGGGAGGGCGTAGCCGTGGCGGTCGGAATTCCCTCGTCACTCGCGCGGGCGGGCCGGCCAGTCTGGGCCCGTCATTGCGGGGCCCACCGCGGTGTCAAGGAAGTGTCTTGGCTTGCTGCATGGGAGAGCGTAGCCCGGGCGGTGCCAGGGCCCTCGGCCTTTACGCTGGTGCACCTGCCAGCTAGGGGCCCTTCATTACGGGGCCACGCCTTCCCGCAGTCAGTTGCGGTTTCGCCGCGGGATGACGCGGGGCCGCCGTCATTTTCCGGATCACGCGATGGAGCCGGCCAAGACGCTGCACAGGGTCACCTGGCGTAGTGCGATTCGCGACCTTTTTGCTTCGAAAAAAATTCCCGTTTACTTAACTTACTCAAGTTCCCGTCTCGTAGCTTCTCAATCCGGACAGGAAGCCCCATGTTTGGCAAGGGCCTTGGCCAGCGCATGGGCTTTTGCCAACCGGGCCTCATAACTGTTAGCCGCGCGCAAGTCATTGCCGTCGCTAAACGCCAGAATAGCGGCCTCGATCCGTTTAACCGCTAGTTTCGCCATCTCAACGTCTTTCTGCCGTTCGGCGATCTGAGCCAGCGCGACGCCCTGATTGGCGGCAACTGCGGCCCATTGGAGAGGCGCGCGGTCACGGTTATACACTTCGAGCGCTTTGCCATATGCGAAGACGGCTTCCTCCAGCTCCGCCGTAGCGCTTTCCCTTGTACCGAGCGCGAAAAGCGTGTTCGCGAAGCATATCTGACCCGCCGCCCATTGGACCGGCGTGCGTTCGCGGCTTTGTTCCTGAAGAGCTTCCCGGTAAGCGGCGGCGGATTCCCTGAGCATGGAAGTGTCGCCGGCATTCTCGCCCAAACGAAAGAGTGCGTTGGCGAGGCTGAAATGAGTCATCGCCCAGAGCGCCGGCGCGCGCGCCTTTGTATTTCCCTTCAAGGCTTGGCGATAAGCCGCGATTGCATCGATAAGCCGCGCTGTGCCCTCCTCGCGCGCGCCCAGGGCTTCAAGGGCCGCGCCGAGGTTCATCTGTGTTCTGGCCCAATCAAGCGGGGCTCGCTCGCAGGAATATTCCTTCAAAGCTTCGCGATAGGCAACGACTGCCTCATTTAGTCGATCGGTGCCTGCCTCCTTTTCGCCGATCCGGAACAGCGCGGTGCCAAGACTCATCTGGGTTAGGGCCCAAAGCTGTGGCGCGCTCGTGCGGGTAAATTCCTGGAGCGCCGAGCGATAGGCGTCGGCCGCGCCCTTGAGATGTTCCGTCCCGTCCCCGCATTCGGCAAGCGTCTGCAGCGCCGCACCGAGACGCATCTGGGTCATTGCCCAGTCATGGGGAAAGTCGTGACGGGGTCTGATAAGCGCGAGATGGCGGTAGCGGGAAATCGCTAATTCGAACGCCTCCACGCCACGGCACTCATTGCCCTGACGGTAGAATGCGTCGGCTTCGGCGTTCAAATA
>CAYWHF010000268.1:0-4299 GCA_964457695.1 uncultured Methylocapsa sp. | reverse complement strand
TGGTGGGCCGGGCAGGACTCGAACCTGCAACCAGACCGTTATGAGCGGCCGGCTCTAACCATTGAGCTACCGGCCCCGGCAGGCCTTGAACGATACCGCCTCGCCCTCTGCTATGGACAGCGGCCAGCCGAAATCTTTTTTGATCTCGCGCTGTCACTCCAAAACCATTCGCGCCAAGACGAATGGCGATGCAACATGACTATTCCTAATGCCGGGAAGCGCATTAAACGCAATTTGGGCTGCGAAGCAATAACGGCCTCTGCCCTCCGGCGTGGGCCGGCCTCGCCCTAACGCGGTGCCTTTTTCGCCAGAATGCGTTGCAGCGTGCGCCGGTGCATGCTGAGCCTTCGCGCCGTCTCCGAAACATTGCGATCGCAAAGCTCGTAAACCCGTTGAATATGCTCCCAGCGCACCCGATCGGCCGACATCGGATTTTCCGGGAGCTCGGCCTTATCATGCGGCTTGGCCATGAGAGCGTTAAAAATCTCGTCCGCGTCGGCCGGCTTGGCCAGGTAATCGAAGGCGCCGAGTTTCACGGCGGTCACCGCGGTTGCAATATTACCATAGCCCGTCAGAATAATGCCCCGTGCATCCGGCCGCCTGGCCTTTAACTCGCGAATCACATCGAGCCCATTGCCGTCGGCAAGCCGCATGTCGACCACCGCAAATGCAGGCGCGCGCTCGGAGACTATGGCGAGGCCTTCTGACACCGAGCGTACGCCCGTCACGGCGAACCCCCGTGTCTCCATGCTGCGGCAAAGGCGGGTCAGAAAGGTATTGTCGTCATCGACGATCAGCAGGGTGCGGTCCGGCCCAATGCCGCCTTGTGCGGCGACTGCGGTGCCCGCGAGCTTGGGAGGATTATCTGTCATCGCCAATCGCTTTGCTTGAGCCAGTGTCAGGAATAATTACAGCACGACGCGCGGAGTTTTTCATATTTTTTGAAGGAGGAAAAGCACCCGCGCCGGCTTCAAGTAAACGATGCAACTCCCGGCCCCCCTTCGGCCTCGGCAGTGGTGCCGTCACTTCGAATTGGCAGGCGCTTTGTACCCTGCTCAAAAATATTCCGTGCCCATGTAACCGTCACGCGCGCACCCTTTTCTGGCGGCGCACGATTCTCTGTTTTAACTGCCGCACCGGATCGCTCTAACAGCGTCTTGGCGATGAACAGGCCAAGGCCAAGCCCAGATCCCTCCTCCGTCTTGGTGCGCCTGTCACTTTTCGTCGTGACATATGGTTCGCCCAGCCGGTCTGCGCCACCGGGCGAAAAACCTGGGCCATCGTCCGCGATGACAATCGCTCCCTGCGCCAGACTCCATTTCGCCACGACCTGAACCTCGGAAGCGGCGAAATCGATCGCATTTTCGATCAAATTGCCGAGCCCGTACAATATCCCCGGATTACGCCGGCAGACAGGCTCTTGCCCTAAACCGTCCTCGGCAACGGAGATCTGCGCGCCGAAATCGCGTTGCGGAAGTATGACCTCTTCGATAAGCACACCAAGGCTCATTTCATCCAATATAACCTCGCTATCGCCGCCAAGCGACGCCAATTTGCCGAGAATTGCGCGGCAGCGATCCGTTTCCTGCGCGAGCAGGCTCAGGTCTTCCTCCAATGGGTGGCCGGCAGAAAGCTGCCGTTGCAGTTCCTTAACAACGAGCGTGATCGTCGCAAGCGGTGTGCCGAGCTCATGCGCCGCCGCCGCCGCTAGCCCGTCGAGCTGGGTAAGATGCTGCTCGCGGGCAATCACGAGTTCCGTTGCCGCTAAAGCGTCGGCGAGTTTGCGTGCCTCGATGGCAACCCGCGAGGCATAGATTGCCACAAATCCTGCGCCAAGCACAATCGCCATCCATATCCCTGCATCATAGATAAAGGGAAGCTGCAGTTGCACTCCCGGAAACCAAGGCAGCGGATAATGCTCAAAGGTGAGAGCCGACACCGCGGCGACCACGAGCAGGGTCAACGAGGCAGTAATACGGCCGGACAGCGATACGGCGGAGATCGTGATCGGCGCCAGATAGAGAACCGCAAATGGATTTTGAATCCCGCCGGTCAGAAAGAGGAGCGCGGTCAGTTGAAGGATATCGTAGGCGAGCAACAAAGCAGCCGGCAGATCTTCGAGTCTCTCAGTGCGTCCAAATCGCAGCCTCAATCCAGTGTTGAGACAGGCGGATGTGGCTATGACAAGAAGACAAGCGACAAGCGGTAGCGAAAACCGAAGCCCAAAACGGGTAACGACAAGCGCAATCGTCTGCCCAAGCAGGGCAAGCCACCGCAATTTGACAAGCGTATCGACGCGCAGCCGGCGCGAGCTTCGGCCAAGGTCGATGTTGATCAGTTCGGCCATACCCCCCCTTACGCTGAGGATGATCGAAGAGCTACCTTAAGATTCTGGCCTGCGCGCCGCTATCGCCCCTTTGCGTGCAAAGTGCATTTTGGCACCTCGCTCGGGGGTTGCGGATTGCGCAAACGAGGGCCAAGTTAATCGCGCTGCGCAAGTCCGCGTCTTGCCATTTTGCGGCCGGTGTTCGGGCTGCTTTGCGCTGCAATTACACGCCTCAACGCCAGCCCGTCTCAGGCGTGGCATGGCGGTTGCCATTATAGAGGCGGCGCCGCCAGAATAAAGGGGGAACGTCGGGATCACAATAAATGTCAACAAACAAATATACGATCACAATATTTAATCCCGTGTAGCAACTAATTTACAAATACGTTGATTCTCCAATCAACCATTGTTTAGATGCCGAGAGAATATATTGCCGCATTGAAACCTTCCCGCTGTCTTAGGACGACGCAAATTCCGGCAAAGGCGGCCACGTCTATTGCCGGAGATTGAGACTTCTTCATGCCAGCTCGGCTGGCGTGTATGCGCCGGCCAGAGAAAAGGACGGGATCTCGTTTGTTGTTTTGGTAAGGACCAAGAAAAATGCCGCCCTTTGCCTATGAAATGCATGAATTAACGCACATTGCCTTGGCTCCGGTGCGGGCCATGACCGATTTTGCGAGGTCTTGGCTCGAGAGCCCTGTCAATCCGGTCTCCTATACCCGCGCCGGGCGGAATCTCGCTGCTTCGGCGAAAATCTTTGAGAGTTTGACAAGGCGGTACGACAAGCCTCTCTTCGGTATTGCCTCGGCAAGCGTTGACGGTAAAACCGTTCCGGTCGCTGAACGCGTCCTTTGGGAGCGGCCATTTTGCAAGCTCCTCCATTTCGAAAAGGAATTTGCCGGCAGGCCTTGCGAACCGCAACAGAAGCTCTTGGTGGTTGCGCCCATGTCAGGACATCACGCTACCTTGCTGCGCGGCACCGTGGAGGCTTTCCTCCCTTTTTACGATGTCTATATCACAGATTGGGTCGATGCCCGGGCGGTGCCCCTTTGGCGAGGCCCGTTCGATCTCGATGACTACATCGACTATTTGACGGAGATCTTCGCGGTCCTGAGCAAGCAGCATGACGGCAGGGTGCTTCACACCGTCGCCGTCTGCCAGCCCTCGGTTCCGCTCATTGCGGCGGTTGCCCTCATGGAAGCGGCAGACAGCCCGGATATTCCGGAATCGATGACATTGATGGGCGGTCCGGTCGATACGCGGCGCAGCCCAACCAAGGTCAACCTTCTGGCGCAGCAACGCGGAAGCGCCTGGTTTAAGCAAAATTGCATCTGCCTTGTGCCCTTCGGCTATCGCGCAGCCGGGCGGGAAGTCTATCCGGGTTTCTTGCAGCTGACGGGCTTCATGGCGATGAACATCGATCGCCACGTGACAGCCCATTTGGAATTTTTCGACCATCTTGTGGAAGGCGATGGAGATTCGGCGCGAAAACATCGCGAATTCTATGACGAGTACCGCGCGGTCATGGACCTGCCTGCAGAATACTACCTGCAGACTGTCGACACGGTTTTTGTCAAACACGCTCTACCCAAGGGCCAGATGAAACATCATGGGCGGCCAGTTGAACTTGGTGCGATCCGGCACGCGGCCCTCCTCACCGTTGAAGGGGAGCACGACGACATCTCTGGGCTTGGTCAGACCGCGGCCGCGCAGGATCTCTGCAGCAGTATTCCGCAATCAAGAAAGGCTCATTATCAGCAAAACAAGGTCGGCCATTACGGGGTATTCAATGGCTCGCGCTTCCGTAACGAGGTAGTGCCAAGAGTCCGGGAGTTCCATCGTTCGCTGTTGCCTCACTCCCGGCATCGGAAGCTGGTTTCAACCGGCTGAGCACCCACGCCCCCCCACTCTTGCAGTGACCTCATCCCCTCTCCAAAACCACCTTGAAGAAAGACCCCCCACACTCCGTCGCC
>CAYWHF010000267.1:0-4307 GCA_964457695.1 uncultured Methylocapsa sp. | reverse complement strand
CGCGCTCGGGCGTCAGGAAGTGCCTCGTGCCGTCCTCCGGCGAGCGGAACTCCACGCCCTCGTCCGTGACGCGGCGGCGCGCCGCGAGGCTCATGACCTGGAAGCCGCCCGAGTCCGTCAGGATCGCGCGCGGCCACCCCATGAACGCGTGGAGCCCGCCCGCGCGCTCGATCAGCGCGAGACCGGGCCGCGCCATGAGGTGGTATGTGTTGGCGAGCACGACGCGGCAGTCCCAGCTCTCGAGGACATCGAACGCGACACCCTTGACGGCGCCGCGCGTGCCCACGGGCATGAAGCAGGGCGTCTCGATCGCGGCGTGCGGCGTGCCGAGCCGGCCCCGGCGGGCCGGGGAAGCGGAGTCGCGCGCGAGGACGTCGAACACCGGCCCGCCCGAGCGCGTCAGAAGTGGAGCTTCACCGAGGCCGCGGCCCCGAGCATCTCGCGGTCGGGGTTCTGCCAGTTGAAGCCGCCCGTCGGCCCCCAGTTGACCGCGATGTCGACCGAGAGGAGCGGGATGCCGAAGCCGACGCCGGCCGTGTAGCCCCACGTCGGATTGACGGAAGCAAAATCGGAGGCGACGCGGCTGATGTCATAGAGCGGATGGCCGGGGAAGGCGTGATTGGCGGCGTTCCCGTCTCGCGGCTCTTGCCTGGAAAAGACCTCGACGATCTCATTCTTATCGCTTCGACCGAAGTCAACACGGATGCCGATCGCGCGAGTTTTGTGAAAGCCCTTAAGGGAGCGCTGTCATGCTGATGAGTAAGGAGCCGGCGCTGAAAGCCGGCGGCGCCGAGGCGCATGAGATCAAGACTTTCACCGGCAGCCGCGGCCTCGAAATCGAGGAGGGCCTCATCTTCGAAATCGGCCGCCCGGAAAATACCGGAGTCGATCTCGACGAGCCCTTGCCGTTCGAGCACCGTCTTGGCGCGCTCGAGCGGCAGGAGGCGCCGGGGCTTCCGGGCTTGAGCGAGCCGGAGACGATGCGCCATTACGTGAGATTGTCACGGCAGAACTACGCAATCGATACCGGAATTTATCCGCTCGGCTCTTGCACGATGAAACATAATCCGCGGCTCAACGAGAAGCTGGCGCGCCTGCCGGGCTTTGCCGATATTCATCCCTTGCAGCCGCAATCGACCGTGCAGGGCGCGCTGGAGCTCATTGCCGAACTTGCCCGCTGGCTGACGGTCCTGACCGGAATGGACGCCGTTGCCTTGCCGCCGAGAGCGGGCGCGCAGGGCGAGGCCTGCGGGCTGATGGCGATCAAAGCGGCGATCGCCGCCAAGGGCGAAGCGCATTCCCGCAAGATCGTTCTTGTGCCTGAATCGGCGCATGGGACAAATCCTGCCTCCGCGGCGGGCGCCGGGTTTGCGGTGCGCCCGGTGCCCGCGCGCGCGGACGGTGTGCTCGATCCGGCCGAAGTCGAAAAAAGGCTCGGGGCCGATGTCGCGGCCATCATGCTGACCAATCCCAACACTTGCGGGTTATTTGAGAAAAACATTGTCGAAATCGCCGGTTTGGTTCATGCGGCGGGAGCCTATTTTTATTGCGACGGCGCCAATTTCAACGCCATCATGGGCAAGACTCGGCCGGGCGATCTCGGCGTCGATGCGATGCATATCAATCTGCACAAGACTTTTTCGACCCCGCATGGCGGCGGGGGGCCCGGCGCCGGGCCGGTCGCTCTTTCCGCGGCGCTTTCCCCTTTCGCGCCGGTGCCGTTTCTGCGCCGGGACGAGGCGGGCTTGCGTCTCGTCGAACATGCGGGCGACTCGGCAAATTCTCTCGGCCGCATCGCCGCCTTTCACGGCCAGATGGGCATGTTCGTGCGCGCGCTCGCCTATATGCTTTCGCATGGCGCCGATGGGCTGCGTCCGGCGGCCGAGGACGCCGTGGTCAACGCCAATTATGTCCGCGCCTGCCTCAAGGATCTCATGTCGCAGCCTTTTGGCGACAGGCTCTGCATGCATGAGGTTTTGTTCGACGAAACGTGGTTAAAACCGTTGGGCCTGACGACGCTCGATTTCGCCAAGGCGATGATCGACGAAGGATTTCATCCGATGACGATTTATTTTCCCTTGGTGGCCCATGGGGCGATGCTGATCGAGCCGGCCGAGACGGAATCGAAGGCTTCGCTCGATCTTTTCATTGCCGCGCTGCGCGATCTCGCTTTCGCCGCCAAGCGCGGGGAAACCGAACGCTTTGTCGGGGCCCCCTACCACGCGCCCCGCCGCAGGTTGGATGAGACGCGCGCGGCGCGCAACCCGGTCTTGAAGTGGACGAAGCCGGGAGCATGATTGCCGGGGTCAACGCTTCACCCCGCGGGCGCGAACACCCTTAAAAGGGAATATCGTCATCAATAACATTGGCCTTTTGAGGCGGCGGCAAGCGTCTCTTGGGAGGCTCTATCTTTTGGCGCTCTGGCGGTGGTGGCAACTTGTGCTCTACGCGCTCCTCGTTCTCCTTTGCGCGCCCCATGAGGGCTGCAATCGAGTCGATCCATTTTCGTGCTGGCTCAAGCTTCTCGAAGCCCTGAGCAATTCCACCACAAATTGCGATGTACACCGCCATGCCAGCGTGAAATCCTGTCCTTGCCCTATCTACCTCGGCGGCAAACTTATTCAGCTTGTTATAGAGAGCATCGCGCTCATCTTCCGGCAGATCGGAACGTTCGATTGCCTCCCGAATCTGCGCAATAAAATGATGTATCTTAGTTTTCGTGATGGCATCTAAACCGACGGAGACTTGCCGGTCACTTCGTGTTGAGTGAATCCGAATCTGCATCGTGACGTAGTCAACATCACGTGTGAATCGTTGCAAATCTTGGAAAAGGCGATTTTGGGCGTCTAGCGGCACCTCTAATTCTGAGAGCGCCGCGATTTGGTAGACTTTCGCCGCTGCTGCAACCTTGTTCATGTATTCCAAACGAGCAGGATCGGCGTCATATTCTCCTTGCGAAGCTTCTCGCTCTTCGGCTTGGAGGCGCTCTCTGAGAATATGCTCGAACTTGACGAACGCAAGTTCTGGATCGGCGGGCAATCGAGAAAGTTCTTCGTCTGTAATCATGGGGACAGCCTCGAAATCGTCCAATCGCTTACGTTGTAGCTTTGGCCAATTTGTTCAAGCGCCGCCGCGGACAATTTCAGCCCCGCCGCAGGGCTTGATTGCCGTAAGGCGCTGCCTTACATTTCGGCATGATCAAGTCATTCAAATCTCGTGCGGTGCGCAATTACTGGACGAAAGGCGATGCGGCAGGGATCAACCCAGAATGGCTGAAAAAAAAGAAGTTGATTTTATCCGCCATGGACGTGGCGGATAGGCCACAGATGCTCGATTTGCCGGGCTTCGGCTTTCATGCCCTCAAAGGCGATCGCAAGGGCGAATATGCCATTTCGGTTTCTGGAAACTGGCGAATGACGTTTGGATGGTCAGGGGAGGACGCGATCAACGTAGGATTAGAGGATTATCATGGCAAATAAGTCTCTGCGGCACCCAGATCTCGAGCCTAGCCACCCCGGCGATCTACTCGCAGGGATCGTCATTCCAGCAACCGGCAAGGCCAAGGTTGAGATCGCGCAAATGCTCGGCATCTCGCGCCAGACGCTCTATGACATCCTGGGGCGGCGCCAGAGCGTCACACCTGCGGTCGCCGTACGCCTCGGCAAGCTGTTCGGCAACGGCCCCGAAGTTTGGCTTCGCATGCAACAAGCCTATGATCTTTGGCACGCCGAACGGGAACTTGAGGACGAACTTGCGAAAATCGAAACACTCCGCACCGCTTAGAGTCCGGTTGCCTCGTCTGTCATTAACCAAAAATCATATAAAGAATTGTTTATATCTTTATTGCCGTGCGGGGAGAGGCGTGATAAAAGCGCATGGGAACGAACTTCGGAGCTGCTTTCGCCCATGACTCACGCCTCTCTTGATTACGCTATTGCCAACATCGAGCTTGCCTCCTGGGGCCGCAAGGAAATCGCCATCGCCGAAACCGAAATGCCCGGCCTGATGGCCGTTCGCGCCGAATATGGCGGCACGCAGCCTCTCAACGGCGCGCGGATCGCCGGGTCGCTCCATATGACGATCCAGACCGCCGTGCTGATCGAGACGTTGAAGGCGCTGGGCGCGGATGTGCGCTGGGCCTCCTGCAACATTTATTCGACTCAGGACCATGCCGCCGCTGCGATCGCCGCTACGGGAACGCCCGTGTTCGCCATCAAGGGCGAGAGCCTTGCCGATTACTGGGACTACACACATAAGATTTTTGAGTGGAGCGATGGCGGCACGCCGAATCTTATTCTCGACGACGG
>CAYWHF010000266.1:893-4309 GCA_964457695.1 uncultured Methylocapsa sp. | reverse complement strand
AGACCGCGCAAGAATTTCGCGGCGACGGTTTCTTTGTTACCGGCGATCTCGGCCGGATCGACTCAGACGGCTATCTACATATCGTTGGCCGCGCCAAGGACCTTATCATCAGCGGCGGTCTCAATGTCTATCCGAGCGAGGTCGAAGCCGCGATCGACGCCCTTCCCGGCGTCATCGAAAGCGCGGTCATCGGTCTGCCGCATGAGGATTTTGGCGAAGCCGTCGCGGCCATCGTGGTGCCCGCGCCCGGCGCGGCTCTCGATGAATCCTCCGTGCAAAAAGCTCTGGCAAAAAAGCTCGCCAAATTCAAATTGCCAAAGCGCGTGATCTTCGCCGCCGATCTTCCGCGCAACACGATGGGAAAAGTGGAAAAAAATCTTTTGCGGGAAAAATTTGGGGATTTGTTTGCCGCCCGCATGGAAAAGTAATCCGCACGCCGCCCCTCCCCTCGCCGCAGCGACGTTTCGTCAGACGCGCTTGCAATCTTTAGTAGTCTCCGCTTTGAGAGCGGGGAGAGGAAAAGCGGAAGCCGGTTTTCCTCTTTGATCCCGCCCTATCTTAAGTCCGGATTCTAAGCGATCTCTTGTCCATCTGTTGATTCCAACCGCGGGGCAAGCGCTCTCAGAGTTATGGCGTGGTATTGATCACGCCTGGGAATGCTGCGCTCACGGGCTCGAATTTGAAATTATTGCCTGGCACCGGGCTCAAAAAACCGTTCAAAAACCCGGCGAATGATCCTTTTCCTGCCAAGCTAATCATGCGTTTCGCGCGTGACCCGCAGCTGGAACCAGCCCGGGATGTAGATGTCGAATAGTGATGCCCGCTTCTCTCGTCTCCAACCGGCGGCGGCCAATCCCATCCGTTGAGAGTTTGTTCAATCCCATTTGCTACAGGATTTTGGAAAACACAGCGCGAATCGTTCCCGCTGGGGCGGTCGACCCCTTTTCCCTCCTATCTGGCACATGTTGCAGCGAAGAGCCGGCGAACTGTTAAGCGCTGCGAAAGCCAGGAGTGGTTTGACTGGCCGGAGCGCGTGCGTTGCCGGGGGAATTATGCCGTTCTCGAATGTTGGACAGGCGGCACGACCGGGATGTGGAACACGAATCGATCTGAAGAACGGTCAATTTGCTCGAAAGGGTGCCAGAAATGAAGGAATCAGCTGACCGGTCTGCCAACTCCTCCGGCGGCGGGCAGAAGGAAACCAGCCGCTTGTCGTCAGAGCTGGTGGAATTGGCTGACGCCATGGACAAATTGGCAAGCGGCGATGTGACGGTCATTGTGCCCGGGCTAGGCCGCAAAGATGAAATTGGCCGGATGGCGGCGGCCGTTGAACATTTTAAGACCGAGGCGATCAAGAAAATCAAAAGGAAGGCGAAAGAAGAAGAAGATATCAAACGCTGGCAGCAGGAGGACGCTGAGCGCCTGGCGAAAGAAAGGGAAGCTGCACAGCAAGATCAATTTGCAATCGACAATCTCGCGGCAGCACTTGCCAAGCTCGCCGCCGGCGATCTCATGTTCCGCATTGACGTCCCATTTGCGCCGAAGACCGAAAGTCTACGCGTTGATTTCAACAACGCCGTTAAGATGCTGCAGGATGCGATGCACAATATCCGCACCAACGCCAAGTCGATCCGGTCCGGGACTGGAGAAATTTCTGCTGCGGCGAGTGATCTTTCGCGGCGTACGGAGCACCAGGCGGCCAGTCTCGAAGAAACGGCCGCAACCCTCAAGGAAGTCACTGCGACGGTAAAAAGCACCGCACAAGGTGCCATTTCGGCGCAAAATGTCGTGGCAAGTGCAAAGTCGGACGCAGACAAGAGCGGCACGGTTGTCCGCAAGGCGATCACCGCGATGGACGGTATAGAGGCATCTTCGCGCCAGATCAGCCAGATCATTAGCGTGATCGATGAGATCGCCTTCCAGACCAATATCCTAGCGTTGAACGCCGGGGTCGAGGCTGCCCGTGCCGGTGATGCCGGGCGGGGGTTTGCGGTTATTGCTGCTGAGGTGAGGGATTTGGCAGGCCGCTCCGCCGGCGCCGCCAAAGAAATAAAAAGCCTCATTTCGGCCTCGGCCGCGCAGGTCAAAAAAGGGGTCGAATTGGTCGGCGAGACGAGCACAGCTCTCGGCTGTATCGTCGCGAAAGTCGCTGAAATCGATGATGTGGTCTCGCGAATAGCGTCGAGCGCGCAGGACCAAGCAAATGCGCTGCATCAAATTAATACGGCAGTCAGCCAGATGGATCGCGTGACACAGCAAAATGCCGCAATGGTCCAGGAAACGACTGCGTCGGTGCACGTGCTCGAACAACAGAGCGACGAGCTTGACCAACGCCTCGGCCAGTTCCAGCTTGGCCACGAGGAGACAGGCACCCACAAACAGCGCAAACCGAATCGGCCTGGGGCGGCAACCCATTTGGCGCTGCAGAAGAGGTCTGCGGCAATTGGCGGCGGCGCTCTTGGTGACCGCTAATTTTGAAGAAGCGGGTAGAAATCTGGGAGACAGACGAATGCAGGATATTGCAGACGCCGATGCCAATTCGCCGGCCTTGCTAGAGCTGCCAGAGATTCTCGATCTAAAGGCAGCAGGCCAGCTAACCGCCGACTTTCTTGCTCTACGCGGAAGGCCAATTGATGTTGATGCCGCGCGCGCAGAAAGGCTTGGCGGTCTGTGCCTGCAGGTGCTGCTTTCCGCCGCCAAAACCTGGACGATGGACGAAACCCCGTTCACGGTCATCAATCCATCACCCGGCTTCCTTGAAGGCCTAGCGCGATTCGGAATTTCCATCACCGATCTCACCTGCCAACACGCAACGCAATGACCAAAACTGTCCTGACAGTCGATGACTCGCGCACCATGCGCGACATGCTCATGCTGGCCTTGTCACAGGCAGGCTATCGAGTCATTCAAGCAGAAGATGGAATCCATGGCCTGGAGGTTCTGCAGAACGCGGCGCCGGATGTCATTAGTACCGACATCAACATGCCGCGGATGGATGGCTATGGCTTCATCGAGGGTGTGCGCGGCAACAGGCGCCATCGTGCCGTTCCGATCCTCGTATTGACGACGGAAAGCGACTTCGCAAAGAAAGACAGAGCTCGGCGCGCCGGAGCCACAGGCTGGATCGTCAAGCCCTTCGATCCGGTCAAACTTGTCGATGCGATCCGGCGGGTCTCCGCATAACTGGCAATTGAAGGCGTTTTTTTCATGGATCCGATGGCAGCAATTAAACAAACGTTCTTCCAGGAGTGCGAAGAGCAGCTTGGCGAATTGGAGACCGGCCTTCTTGGAATTCAGGATGGCGACTCGGACCCTGAGACGGTGAACGCCGTCTTCCGGGCGGTTCATTCGATCAAGGGCGGAGCTGGGGCCTTCAACCTCGGCGATCTGGTACATTTCGCGCACGCTTTCGAGAG
>CAYWHF010000266.1:0-883 GCA_964457695.1 uncultured Methylocapsa sp. | reverse complement strand
GGGCCACGGGGGATCTCATAAAATTGTTGTTGCCGGCCGCGGATATGATTGCCGATCTTGTTCGCGCTGCCCGTGACGACACACCCACCGATGCGGTGCGCCGGGAGTCTCTCGCCCGCGAGCTCTGCGCACTTGACCCCGATGTGGTACCAAGCGCACGGGAAAACGAAGATGAGCTATCCTCCGGCGAGGACGAGGCTGCCGACTCGGGGTTTACGCCCTTGGCAATCGATTTTGACGATTTCGACCTCGACCTTTCGCCCGCCGAACGCCAGTTCATCATCCGCTTCGCGCCGAAACACGATCTCTACGCGAAGGCCAACGAGACCGCACTCTTGCTGCGCGCCCTCAGCCAGCTTGGGGAAACACGGGTTACTTGCGATTTCGCGTGCGTACCGTCTCTCGCCGAACTCGATCCTGAGGCAAGCTATCTCGTTTGGACCATCGGCCTTAAGACCACTCACGATGAGAGCGCGATTCGCGCTGTCTTCGAATTCGTAGAAGGGGATTGCGAACTTGATGTCCAACCGGCCGAAATTGCGGCCGCACTTGATGACGCGGCGCCTGATCTCCCCGTTCAGGCGGAACAGGAAGCACCTAAAGCCGAGGCCGGACATTTGACCCAGGCGGGCGCTACAGTTGCAAACGCAGCGACTTTGGACGAGGGAAGCGCCGTGCAGGAGGCTGGCGTTCAAAAACAGGCCAAGCAAGAGACGCCGAAGTTAGCAGCGGCAACGATCCGGGTCGATCTCGACCGCGTCGACCGGCTGATAAATTTTGTCGGCGAATTGGTGATTACCCAGGCCATGTTGAGCCAACGGGTGCTGGAAGCTGGGCTCGACCGCACGTCCGATGTTTCAAGCGGCCTCAACGGATTGGAAAA
>CAYWHF010000265.1:0-4322 GCA_964457695.1 uncultured Methylocapsa sp. | reverse complement strand
TACAGGACTATGAGACCGGCTGCCCGCACTGCGGCGCCCTGTGCCCACGCCAACGCAGCCCGCTCGGCCACTCGAATCCCTGCGAGATAATCGAATTCCCGCACGCTCCGCTGCCTCCTACTGACGGTTTTCTCGCTCAGCGGCGCGCATCGGCCAGGCGTTTGCGTTTTGCGTATTCACGCTTACGCTCGACTGCGCCTGTCACTAATTCGCGCGCGAATATTCACGGGTCGTCTAACAAGCCAACATGTCATGTTGCTTGCCGCGAACATGGCAGCGGCTCTCATGGATAAAGACGCTCTTGGCGCCAAGCGCCCAGTTCCGTGTGCCGCCGGAAAACGATACGGTCGTGTAACCGGAACGTGCCTTCCGCCCAGAACTCGAGATAGAACGGCACAATTTTGTAGCCCTGCCAATTGGGCGGCCTTGGAACCTCACCAAAGCCATATTTGGCAGCATATTTCGCCACGGCCCTTTCCAGCGCAAACCGGCTTTCGAGGGACCGCGATTGCTGGCTCGCCCAGGCGCCGATCTGGCTCTGCCGTGGGCGGCTGGCAAAGTATTCGTCGGATTCTTTGGCGGAAATAATTTCGACGGGGCCGCGTAAACGAACCTGCCTGCCCAGAGATTTCCAGTGCAAAACCGCCGCCGCCTGCATATTTGCCTGCAATTCTCTGCCCTTGGCGCTTTCGGAATTTGTGTAAAAGGTAATACCGGACGAGTCGATTCCTTTGAGTAGAACCATGCGGACATTGGGCAGGCCGTTGGCATCGGCCGTTGCGAGAGCCATCGCCTCTGGATCGTTCGGCTCGCTCTTTTGCGCCGCATCGAACCAGGACTGAAATAATGAGAAAGGCTCGGATGCCGCGGCAAAGTCACGAGTCTCCAACCCGGTCAACACCAATCCTCCACACGTGTGATATGCAATTTGAGCGGCAAGGGTATCGATTCGCGGCTTTCGCCAGTAACTCTTGGGCGGGGGGCTTTTAGCATGGGTTGCAGATCAGGGGCCAATTTCCGTATTCCGGTTTTCTGGATAGCCGCGGCGGGAAGTTTCGTCCCCAGGATCATGGCTTGGGGGCCGATGTTCCTGACGGCGGCCTTGGCCGGATGTTCGATGACATTTCCAATCTCTCCTTTTCTCGGGCCAGGGTCGAAAGAAGACGCCGCTGCCAAGATCCCGCCGCAGCCGCTTGTCGGTCTCTTCGATGCCGGCGACTGGGGCCGGGCGAAATCGGCCTTATCCACGGCGCTCGATCTGCAGGGAAATGGCGTGCTTGTCGGCTGGAATAACCCGGATTCGGGCAACAAGGGTTCATTCGCGCCGGTTGGGGAAGCCTATTCTTTAGACTCTAAGACTTGCCGTGTTTTCCTTGCCAAGGTCGACCGCAAGGGCGGCGAACAATCCGTCCAGGGAACCGCTTGCGCCGATCGGCAGGGCGAGTGGACGATCGCCGAGGCAAAACCGTAGAAGAGACGCAATCGCGGAGTGCTCTTGCGCAGGTCTTCGGTTTTAGGCTCCTCAAACCTTGCGGTTAGCCGGGAGCTGCCCCAACTTTGCTAAGAGACACGAGCGTTTGTGCCGCGAGCCGGGCAAGCGCGAGAATGGGCTAATCGATGCGCGACCCTTATGTTGTTTTGGGAGTTTCGAAATCAGCCGGTACGGCCGAGGTCAAGAAGGCGTACCGCAAACTTGCCAAAAAATTTCATCCCGATCAAAGCAAGGAGCCCAAGGCCAAAGAGAAATTTGCGGAGGTCAGCGCGGCCTATGAAATTCTCGGCGACGAGAAAAAGCGCGCCGCATTCGACAGGGGCGAGATCGACGCCGCGGGCAAGCCCCGATTCCACGGATTTGAGGGTTTTGGCGCCCAAGGGCCCGGATTTGGCAGCCGCTCTCATGCGGGCGCGGGCCCGGATTTCGAGCATTTTGAGTTCAATTTCGGCGGCGCAGGACCTGGCGCCGGCGGTTTCGCGGCAAGCGATATTTTTGCCGATCTTTTTGGAGGCGGGATGCCTGGCGGCCGGAGAGGAAGTGCGCGCGGCCAAAGGGCGCCCCGCGGCGAGGATGCCGCCGCGGAGATCACGATCAGTCTCGCCGAGGCGGTAAAGGGGACCTCTGCGCGCGTCAGTTTGCCCACAGGCCGGGTCCTGGAAGTATCGGTCCCGGCGGGGATCGAGGATGGCAAGCAAATCCGCCTGAAAGGGCAAGGACAGCCAAGTGCCTGGGGAGGGGAGCCGGGCGATGCCTGGGTGACGGTCCACATCGCGAAACATCCCTATTTTCGCGTCGAGGGGCGCGACTTGCGGCTCGACCTGCCCGTGACCCTTTACGAAGCCGTCGCCGGCGCCAAGGTCAACGCGCCCACGCTCGAGGGCACCGTCGAAATTACGGTTCCTCCCGGTTCCAATGGCGGGCGCACCCTGCGATTGCGCGGCAAGGGCCTGCCTGCTCAGCAAGGCCCCGCGGGCGATCTTTTGGTCAGCCTTCGGATCGTGCTCCCGGACGATGCAGACCCAGAGCTCGTTTCTCTGATGCGCAAATGGGAGGCGCAAAAGCCGTATAACCCCCGCGCCGGGATGAAGTGAAAGGCAGGCGCGAAGTAGCGGCTACCTAGCCGTGAGATCCGGTTAGCGGCGGCTCGGGCAGGGTTTCTCAATTCCACCAAATCGCCTCACAGAGATGATATCCGTGTCCAGTGTATCAATCTCAAAAAGAGCGACAGAGAAAATATTGGACGAGTGGAACCATCGCTCTAAGTTGTTAGGAGCAGCGCTGACATAATCTGTCTCGGCGTTCCAGTGAGTCGCGCGGGACGATGAGCCGCAGTTTTTGCCCTCTAGCCGGGCAAACGCGCATCGTATATAGCTTGCGTTTCAGGACATCCTAAGACCTTTATGGCGGCGCTAGGCCAGCCCTGTGGGCGGCGGTAGCTCATCGGCTCTGCAAAGCCGCCCGCGCGGCAAGTGCGGGCGAGAAACCTCAGGAGAGAAAGTAAATGGATGCTAGCGTGAACAGCCCGACAACCAACGGGAAGCTGCGCGACTGGGTGGCGGAGATGGCGGCGCTGTGCAAGCCCGACAAGGTCGTCTGGGCCGATGGGAGTCAGGAGGAGTACGACCGATTGTGCCAAATGATGGTCGACGCCGGCACCTTCATCCGCCTCAATCCAAAGAAACGCCCGAATTCCTATCTCGCCCGTTCGCATCCGTCCGACGTGGGCCGGGTCGAGGACCGGACCTTCATTTGCTCTACCAACAAGGACGACGCCGGCCCCACCAACAACTGGGCGCCGCCCCATGAAATGCGGGCGACCTTGCGCGGGCTCTTCGACGGCTGCATGGCCGGCCGGACGATGTATGTCATCCCCTTCAGCATGGGTCCGATCGGCTCGCCCATCGCCAAGATCGGCGTGCAGCTCTCCGATAGCCCCTATGTCGCCGTCAATATGCGCATCATGACCCGCATGGGAAAGGCGGTGCTCGATGCGCTCGGACCCGATGGCTTCTTTATTCCGTGCATGCACTCGGTCGGCGCGCCGCTCAAAAAAGGACAAAAGGACGTGCCGTGGCCGTGCGACGGCGACATCAACCGCAAATATATCGTGCATTTCCCGGAAAGCTACGAGATCTGGTCTTACGGCTCCGGCTACGGCGGCAACGCGCTCTTGGGGAAAAAGTGCCTTGCGCTGCGCATTGCCTCGGTGATGGCGCGCGACGAAGGATGGATGGCCGAGCACATGCTGATCATGGGCATCCTGGCCCCGGATGGCGAAAAAACCTATCTCGGCGCCGCCTTCCCGAGCGCCTGCGGCAAGACCAATCTCGCGATGCTGGTGCCGCCGAAAGGCTTTGAGGGCTGGAAGGTCAGCACCGTCGGCGACGACATCGCCTGGATCAAAAAGGCGCCGGACGGCACGCTGCGCGCGATCAATCCGGAGTCGGGATTTTTTGGCGTCGCGCCCGGCACGAACGGGCAGTCCAATCCCAACGCGATGCTGACGGTAGCCAAGAACAGCATTTTCACCAACACGGCGTTGACAGACGATGGGGACGTGTGGTGGGAGGGGATGACCGGCGAGGCGCCGGCGCACCTCATCGACTGGAAGGGCGAGGACTGGACACCTGGCTGCGGGCGCCCCGCCGCGCATCCAAACGCCCGTTTCACCGCGCCTGCGAGCCAATGCCCGTCGATCGACCCGGATTGGGAAAAGCCAGAGGGCGTGCCGATCTCGGCCTTCGTTTTCGGCGGCCGCATGAGCAAGGACCTGCCCCTCGTGTTCCAGGCTTTTAATTGGGGCCACGGCGTCTATATCGCCACGACG
>CAYWHF010000264.1:0-4328 GCA_964457695.1 uncultured Methylocapsa sp. | reverse complement strand
CGTCATGCAGGCCTGCGTACAAGAGCCCCACCGCGATGAGGACATGCGACAGCAACGCAGACTCAATCATGATGTGTCTCCGATGAATATAAATCAGGCACTTCTATCTGCTAGCACTGCAGATCGTTGCGTGGGTCGAACGCTTTCACCATTGGAGGCCTCTCTTGCGAGTTCACTGGACGCGAACAGGTCGAAGAGCTGTACCTCCTTCAACTCCTGGGCGACGGCTGGGGGAAGGTCGGCGTTGGTTCCAGCGCGGCGCCATCCTTACGCTCGGAGTTGCTATTGCAATCGCGGCAACGGCGAGCGTGATGTGGTTTATTCGTTGAAGCCGAAATCCTTTAATTATTTGTCGCCAAGTACCCCCGCCCAGGAAACGCCGGAACTGAGCTTGCCATGTGCATGAGGCGGTGACTTTGACCTTCATTCCCCGCCCAGCCTCTTGAAAACCGGCCGCCCTTCCATGCCCGGGATAGCGCTCACAGCCAGCGTTCATGTCGCGATAAACCCGCCTGGAGCTATCACTGACGATGTGCGCCGTTAATGAAAAGTTAAGAGGGCGCGCGCAATAGCTACCAAGCCTTACCCATACTTGGGGTGCGCATGTCTGATCATCCGGTTGAACCTGTTTCTGACGTCATCGCCGCCGCTGTTGATGCGAATGTGACGGAAATCAGAGCGCGGGCGGCTGACGCCATCATTGGCCCTATACCGGTCAAGAAGACCGAAGAAGGTTCAGGGAGAAGGGCATCTCTTTTAGGCTATGGTCCGCACACGGCTTTGGTGGCTTGCCTGTTAGGTTTCGGGTGGTTGGCGGGGTGGTATTTTTCGGGTGATCAGCCGTCGTATTACGTCAGGAAGCTTTGGCCCTTGTGGACTCTTGCGCCGCAAGAAAGTGTCCAGCATGCTGAGACGATCCCTACGAGCACGACCGAAACCAGGGCCGCGATCGCCGAGCTTGCGGGTAGAGTCGAACATCTGGAGCGCGAGACCGCGGCGAAGCTTTTACAAATTTACGCGCGGTTCGATCGCATCGAGCATCAAATCGCGGCACCAACAGCTGCGTCACTTGCCGCGACGGGCGCAGGGAAGCGGGCGCACGGCGGCCACAGGGACGCCTTTGATCCCTCCCAGAACCCGAACGCCCCGGGAGTTCCCCGCCCCCTTGGAAGCCTTGTCCCCGATTGATTCATTTAAATCTTCCGGAGGCCGCGAAAACTGTTCTTCGAATTGGCCACAATTTATCTCCGCATAGTTTCGCGCGAGCGCAAGCGGCTTTGACACGTTAAGCTGTTCCACCTGTCAAGTGACCTGTGCGCCAGGATGTTTTTTTCGGATGGGAGAGGATTGAAGACGCGATGAGATCGGAGCTTTTTGCGGGATAGCTGCAGCTCAAAAATCGCCGGTCTTGGGAGTGAGAGGGGGCAGACCCTTAGCATTGCGCTTGCAAATTTTGGTTTTGTTGCGCGCGCGAAAGCTGCGGGCATGATGGACATCGCGTTCGCGTTGCCCCCATGTCCGCGGCAAAAACAGCAGACACAGCCCCTGGCTGCATGCTAGAAGCAAGATAGAACGAAGAAGGAGCGGCCAAGCTAAGAAACCGGTTCCAGTGGCCCGCTCCGGGGGCCGCTTCCCAGGTCCATTTCAGGTACGCCAATTAGAAACCTATGTGTTCAGCGTTTCGAACACCGCGGTCGCCTGTATTAATCGGTCCACAAGCAAGTTGACCGTCATCCTTATTCCTGCTGGGCTCGTACCGGGCGAATCATCAGCCTTTCGCCGACGGGAAACCCTCGGCACTCCTGCTTTTTTACATGGCCGCGGAACTTATTCAGGCGCCCGTCGCCTTTTGGGCCTTTCGGCTGCCGGAGTAGCTCCGCCCGAGTGATTTGCCGTGGCCGGGCTCGTTAAGCTGGTTGAACGCGGATTATCGGCAATGGTTTTGGCATGACAAGAAACAGCGATCTTTTTGGCAATGTGGCGCGCAGGGATTTGCCCGCCCGAACGGGGCCCCGCAACGGCGCCAGACAACCGCAAAAAGCGGTAGCCTCCGCGCGGAGCCAAGAAACACCTGGCGAACAAGGCTATACGGCCGCCTCGATCGAGGTTTTGGAAGGCCTCGAGCCGGTGCGGCGGCGGCCGGGAATGTATATCGGTGGCACCGACGAAGCGGCGCTTCACCATCTCTTCGCCGAGGTCATCGACAATGCAATGGATGAGGCGGTTGCGGGCCATGCGAGCTTTATCGATGTGCGCTTCGAGGCGTCCGGCTTTCTCTGCGTAACCGATAATGGCCGCGGCATTCCGGTTGATCCACACCCCAAATTTCCCAAAAAATCCGCGCTCGAAGTCATCATGACGACACTCCATGCGGGAGGTAAATTCGATTCGCGATCTTACCGGACGTCTGGGGGTTTGCATGGCGTCGGCGTCTCGGTCGTCAATGCGCTCTCTGAACGCCTCGAAGTTGAAGTGGCGCGCGGCCAAATTCTTTACCGGCAAATTTTTGAGCGCGGGCACCCAAAGTCCGGGCTCGAAAAGCTCGGAAAAGTGCAAAATCGCCGCGGCACACTGGTGCGCTTTAAGCCAGACGAAAAAATTTTTGGCAAGGGCGCGCGTTTCAAATCTGCCCGCCTATTTAAGATGGCCAAGGCAAAAGCCTATCTTTTTGGCGGCGTCGAGATCCGCTGGCGCTGCGCGCCGGAATGGATCGAAACGGATTCGGGTGTTCCGGCCGAAGCGGCGTTCCGTTTCCCCGGCGGACTCAAGGATTGCCTCACCCAAGACATTGAAGGCAAGGAGCTCGTCGCCGATCAGATTTTTACAGGCAAGATCGAAAAGCCGGGTGGCCACGGATCGCTTGAATGGGCCTTGGCATGGTTTTCTTTCGACGATGGTTTTGTGCATTCCTATTGCAACACGATTCCAACACCTGATGGCGGCACGCATGAGGCAGGCCTTCGCGCGGCGCTCGCGCGCGGCCTCAAGGATCATGCGGAGCGGATCGGCCAAGCGAAACGCGCGGCCCAGGTGACGGGCGACGACATCATGGCGTCCTGCGCCGCCCTGGTCTCCGTCTTCCTGCGCGAACCCGAATTTCAGGGCCAGAACAAGGGCCGGCTTTTGTCGAGCGAAGCGGCAAAAATCGTCGAGGGGAGCGTGCGCGATGCCTTCGATCATTGGCTCGCCGAGTTTCCTTCGCACGCCTCAAAATTGCTCGACTTTACGATTGAGCGCGCCGAGGAGAGGCTGCGCCGGCGGGCCGAAAAAGACATTGCGCGCAAGACGGCGACTCGAAAACTTCGGCTTCCGGGAAAACTTGCCGATTGCACGAACAGCACATCGCAAGGATCGGAACTTTTTCTTGTCGAAGGCGATTCGGCCGGCGGCTCGGCGAAGCAGGCGCGCGATCGTGCAAGCCAAGCGGTGCTCCCGTTGCGCGGCAAAATTTTGAATGTCGCAAGCGCGGCGCGCGAAAAACTCGCGGCCAATCAGCAGCTCGCCGATCTCGTGCAGGCGCTAGGCAGCGGCACCGGCGCGCATTACAAGGAACAAGATCTTCGCTACGAAAAAATCATCATCATGACCGACGCCGATGTCGATGGCGCGCATATCGCTTCGCTGTTGATTACGTTTTTCTACCGCCAAATGCCAAAACTCATCGAGGCGGGGCATCTTTATCTCGCGGTGCCGCCGCTCTACCGGCTGACCCAAGGCGCGAAGCATATTTATGCCCGCGACGACACGCATAGAGATCAATTGATCGCCACGACACTCGGTGGCAAGGGCAAGATTGAAATCAGCCGTTTTAAGGGGCTTGGCGAAATGCTGCCCGCGCAGCTCAAAGTAACGACGATGGCCCCGGAGACGCGGAGCCTGCTGCGCGTGGTTGTCGTTCCCGAAGAGCGCGAGGCGACGTCGGATTCGGTTGAACGTTTAATGGGCAACAAGCCCGAGGCGCGCTTTGCCTTCATCCAAGAGCGCGCGGCCTTTGCGGCCGCTGCCGAACTAGAGCGTTTTCAGGATGGGCGGCGATAGCCTGAATTTGCAAGGTAATTGGTGCATTCTTTGGGTGTGAAATCTTCCAGAGCATGCGCGATGGCCGCAAGGAGCGCGTCGAAGGTTCGTGCGGCGGCCTTTCGCAAGGCTGCTTTCAGCTTTGCAAAGGCTTGTTCTATGGGGTTCAGATCGGGGCTGTAGGGTGGCAGGTAGAGCAATGTCGCGCCGGCCCGCTCGATCGCTTCTCTAACGCCGGCGACTTTGTGACTGGCAAGATTGTCCATGACCACGACATCACCCTGGCGCAAGGCCGGAGCGAGAAAGTGCTC
>CAYWHF010000263.1:0-4328 GCA_964457695.1 uncultured Methylocapsa sp. | reverse complement strand
CTTCATACCGCAGATTGAACAGCGAACTGAAATGGCTCGCGGGTTTACTTGGCGCGGGGCGAGACCTCGATGTTTTGCAAGCGACTTTGCCACGGCGCGCGGCAATCGGCCAAGCAAGCTCTTGGGAGACTGATGATTCAACCCGCATTGAGGCCCAACGGCTTCGGGCGCGCCGTGCCGCCATTGAGAGCTTAGAGAGCGAACGCGGACGGACCTTGTTCATAGACCTTTTGGCTTGGATCGAAAACGGAGCGTGGCAAAGGCAATTTAATCGAACGTTCGAAGAACCGATTTTTGCGTTTGCCCGTGTCCAGCTCAAAAAGCGCTTGGCGAAATTGGTAAAGCGACACGCAGACCTTGCAAAGCTTGACGCCCTTGCAAAGCTTGACGCCAAAGCATGCCATGAGATTCGAATTGAAGCGAAAAAACTGCGCTACATGGCAGAATTCTTTCTCCCCATTCGGGGTGTTGCAAAGCACCCTGAGCAATACAAACTCATGATCAATTGCTGCGAGAAACTGCAGGAAGCGATCGGCACAATTCGCGACGAGGAGGCAACGGCGGAATTTATGCAAAGCGGTCGTTGGCCAGACAGGAGTTCTGACACCAGCGTTTCGACAGCGCCTGCTGGCCACCTGAGCCCTCGCCTGCATCTTCAAACTATCTCTGCCAAAAATTTACAGAAGGCGGTCAAGGCTTATTCAAAACTGGCCGCGGCCAATCCCTTTTGACGCCACAATGTTCCTTCGGCCTAAAAGAGCGCCATGACCGCGAGCGAAAATAGCTACCGGCAGCCGCGGCACATGGCAACCAAAAAAGCGAACAAGCCATCTCCAAGCCCAAATCATCAACCCCATATTTTTACGATGTGCTTTTCCTTCCGCTCAATACCCATTTTGGGGTAAATCCCAATTCCAGATATGTGGAAACCGCGTCATATCCTTGCGCCGCCGGTGCTGCCTGAAGGTGTGCGCATCTATGCGGTCGGCGACGTCCATGGCAGGTCGGACCTGCTAAGACAATTGTTTTCGCGGATCGACGGCGACTTCAGGGCGAACCCGGCAAAGGAAGCTATTTATGTTTTTCTCGGCGACTATATCGACCGTGGAAACGACTCCGCGGGTGTTTTGGATTTCTTGATCGCCCGCAGCCAGACTCATCACCTTTACTGCCTTAAGGGCAATCATGAGATCTTTCTGGCCGAGTTTCTTGAGAATCCCGATGTATTTAAGCCTTGGATACAAAATGGTGCTCTGCCGACCTTCGCCTCCTACGGCCTGAAGCCGGCCGTAAATGCGGGCATCAAAGAGCTAGCGGAACTCTCGGAAAACTTGCGCAACGTCATGCCGGACAGCCATTTTAGGTTTCTAACCGAATTACGGCTTAGTTTTACTTGCGGCGACTATTACTTTGTGCATGCCGGCGTGCGGCCTGGCACGCCCCTTGCGATCCAGAACGAAGAGGATCTGCTTTGGATAAGGGACGAATTCTTGCTGCACGAACAGCCATTCGAAAAAATAATCGTCCATGGCCACACCCCGGTGATAGAACCGGAGGTGCGGCCAAACCGGATCAATATCGACACCGGCGCCTACGCCACAGGCCGGTTGACATGCCTAAGGCTCGAGGGCGATAAGATTGGCTTCATCTCGTAATGAATAAGCTGCGCGATTTGCAGGCCAGAGGCTCCGGAGTTGCGCTGTAGCCCGGTGCCGCGACTAAGACATGTTGCCTTCCTGTGCGTAGTTTTCGCTTTAGTAATATGGATCATCGCCGTTGAATTCATCGCCACTAACCGGGTTCCTTCATCTCGCATCGGCGCTAGCCAATAGGCTGCGCCCCGCGCTTGTCGTCTTAGGCGTAGTTGCGGGACTGGTGCCAGCTCCGGTGCTCATAAGGCTGCGGAGTACGCTTCTCGTTCTTGGCATTGCCATCGGACTATGCGGCATATGGATGCTGCTTCCCGCGGCGCTTGCACCGGAGCCGAAGGGCTTTTTGCCTGATCGCAACCTGGCCGAGGCAACCTCGGCGTGGCGCAGGCGCGCGGTTCTCGCCGCGGAAATAGGCGCTATCAGGGGAGACCTATGGGCCGAAGCTGCGTTCGCAGGCGCTCGCCTCATGCCAGCGGCCGGTTTCAGCGAGTCAGGCTCTAGCCAGCTTAGCAGCGTGAGAGCCTCCGCGGAAACGGCACTGGCTTTCGCGCCAATCAATGGCGCAGCATGGCTTCTTTTGGCTCAACTTACGGAAAATTCTCCGGATCACGACAACCGCGTTTCAACATTTCTCGAAATGTCTTACTTCACCGCACCGACTGATCTAAGCCTTGCCCCTCTTCGCGTTATGCGGGCAGCAACATCGAGCGCGCTGGCCAATAAGGACATCCAGTTATTCATGAAGAGCGATATTCGCGGAATTCTCGATCGCGGGCCAGATCATCGGCTAGATATCGTTGCTGCCTATCGCAATGCGTGGCCACAAAACAAGGCTATTTTCGAGACTTTGGTCGCGGAGACCGACCCTGCCGTGGCAACGCTTTTGAACGCGCCTCAATGAAAATGATGGAAAAATGCGTTCAGCTGCGGCTTTGGCGAAAACCGGTATCAAGGTCTCCGCTATGGCCTTCGCGGAGTTTAGGGCCATGCGGCTGCCAATTCCGCATCATCGCCGAGGGCACCGAAGATGAACAAAATCAAGGTTGAAAATCCCATCGCCGAACTCGACGGCGACGAAATGACGCGCATCCTTTGGCATTACATACGCGACAAGCTCATCCATCCCTATCTCGATATAAAGCTCGATTATTACGACCTTTCGATCGAAAACCGGGAAGCAACAAACGATCGCGTCACGGTCGAGGCAGCCAATGCCATCAAAAAACATGGTGTGGGCGTCAAATGCGCGACCATCACGCCGGACGAAGCGCGGGTAAAAGAGTTTAATCTCAAGCAAATGTGGAAATCGCCGAACGGCACGATCCGCAACATTTTGGGCGGCGTTATCTTCCGTGAGCCCATCATTTGCCAAAATGTCCCGCGTCTCGTCCCCGGCTGGACGCGCCCGATTGTCATCGGACGCCATGCGTTCGGCGACCAATACAGCGCAACGGATTTCAAGGTTCCGGGCAAGGGCCGCGCCATCATCAGATTCGAGGGCGAAGACGGCACGGTGATCGAGCGGAAAATCTACGACTACCCTGGCCCGGGCGTTTCCCTGTCAATGTATAATCTCGATGATTCCATTCGTGACTTTGCCCGCGCGTCAATGAACTATGGGCTCATGCGCAAATATCCCGTTTATCTATCGACAAAAAACACGATTTTGAAATCCTATGACGGGCGGTTCAGGGATCTCTTTCACGAAATCTACGAGACCGAATTTAGAGCCGCGTTTGAGGAGGCGGGATTGAGCTATGAGCACCGCCTGATCGACGACATGGTGGCCTCGTCGCTCAAATGGTCAGGCGGCTATGTGTGGGCCTGCAAAAATTATGACGGCGATGTCCAATCCGATACGGTCGCGCAAGGTTTTGGCTCGCTCGGCCTCATGACCTCGGTCCTCATGACGCCCGACGGCAAGACGGTCGAAGCCGAGGCCGCGCATGGCACGGTCACGCGCCATTTTCGCGAACATCAGAAAGGCAGGGAAACATCGACCAATTCGATTGCCTCGATTTTTGCCTGGACGCGCGGTCTCGCGCACCGCGCCAAGCTCGACGGCAATCAAGAACTTGCGAAATTCGCGCTGACGCTGGAAAAGACCTGCGTCGCAACCGTCGAATCAGGTTACATGACAAAAGACCTCGCTCTGCTCGTCGGAGCCGAGCAGCGCTGGCTGTCAACAACAGGTTTTTTGGACAAGATCAGCGAAAATCTCTCCACGCGGATAAGCAGGGAGCAAGAACTTCAAGCAATCGAAGGTTCTTGAGCGCAAAGCCTCTCCGGATGCTCACGGAGCGGCGCCGGCTAATACATCGCGCATGTGAGGTTGCTGCTCTCCGGCGGAAGGTGTGAAGCTTTCGCTGGTGGTTCGCAAATGACGAATGGAGAGCAGGCGACCGGGACACCGGTGCTGGATTTTAGGCAATCGGTAAGGGCAAGGAAGTGTTAACCGCGGCACGCCTATCTTTCCTTAATCTCTTAAGAAACAGGTGAGGAGAGATGAGATGAACTGGTCTTCGGTTCAAGTGCATGCAGCCATAATCGCAGCTGTGATGTCCTTATGCGTCATTCTGATCATTGCTTTGGAAGCAATCAAAAGGGCTGTGAATTCGCAAACTGAATTTGCACCGGAGGGTGTCGCTCATGCGATGCTCGCGGACCGCAAATGGC
>CAYWHF010000262.1:0-4333 GCA_964457695.1 uncultured Methylocapsa sp. | reverse complement strand
CCCGGCCTCCGCCTTCATTGAGGGCAAGCGAAATCCTAAATGCCGGTGGGCCGAAAGTTCCTGAGGGAGGGACCGGAGCGAAAGGCCGCCGTGACGGAGCCCTCTTCGCGTGCTGGCGGCCGCACGTTGCATGAGATGATGCGAAGCCGAGAAATCATATGGCGAGACATCGAGCGGGCAGAGCGTCGGCACGAAGGCGACGTGGATTGCGTCCCCGAGCCGCTCGAAATCCCGGATGAGTTGCCCTGCAATCAATAGGGTAATCGCGTGCAAGGCCCTGGCCATTGCTCCTTTTGGAGGCTCTTTTAAGTCGCAAGCATATCCCGTTGGAAGCACGATGATGCGAGACGCTCCGAGATCTGCCGCCACGCAAATGGGTGTGTTGGTGGCGATTGCGCCGTCCATCAGCATCTCGCCGTCGATTCGAACGGGCGGGAAAATGCCCGGTATCGCGGTGCTTGCTAGGATTGCCTCGATCGCAGGTCCTTTCGAGAGAAGTATCGCCATCCCCTCGACGTTAGTCGCTGTGACGTGAACTGGAATCGCCGCATCCTCCAGGCGTGCATAGGGCAAGTTGTTCTCGATCAGACGCCGCAGGCGGCTAGAGTCGACGATATAATCCGGATGTCTGAGTAGACCGACTGCGCTGGCGAAAGTAAACGGAAAAACATCGCTGCGCCGCAGGCCGGACCAGATTCCCGCGAGTTTCTCCACCCCCTCTGCGTTTGGCGCTCCAGCGAAATAGCCGGCGTTGATTGCGCCGACCGATGTGCCGATGACGAAATCCGGCTGCACTCCGGCGGATAATAGACTTCGCAGCATGCCGACCTGGATCGCGCCGAGGCTTCCTCCGCCCGCAAATACGAATGCCGTCTTTTGAGCGGTCTCTGGCATACGAGCCTATTCCAACTTCCCGGTGCGTCGAAGGAACTACTTGGAATCGCGCTTGGCCTGCATATTTTTGTTGTACTGGCTGGTAGCGCCGAGTTTGGCCGGATTGCGCAGCGAATAGGCCAGCGAAGTTTTGGGGCTTATTCCTTCATTGGCCGTGCGCCCCGGCGAAAGCCGGACGGATTTGGCTAGCGCTTCCCTGCGAAGTTCGAGCGCGCGCTTCGCATTGTCGATCAATTCTTGCCGAGCGGCTTTGGCCTCGCGCCGCGCCACTTCCTTGTTCAGCCGTTGCAGAGCGGCGGCCGGAAGGTCGCGTTTTTCGCGTGTCCCGCTGTCTCCCGTAGGTGGGCGCGCGCCTTTGGGCGCGGCCTTTCCGCGCAACTCGCGCCGCTGGCGCGCGGCGATGTCTTGCGCCCGGTCCCGGCGCTCGCGCAGGAGCTTGCGCAATTCTCTCAAATCGTCATCTGGCAGCAAACCTAGCGCCGGATGGTGGGACTTTTCCACAAAACTCAATTCGTCCGCGCTCAGCAATCGCTGTTCTTGCTTGATGCTGCGAGCCATGCCCAAATTCCTTTTCAAAGTGCGATAGTTAGGAGGGATCCAAGCGCCGTTCTCTGTCACCCTTGGTATCGCTCTGCGGTCAATGGCTGTTCTATATCCGCGGCCGTATGATTGGTAGATCCTTGGCGATCTTTTGCGGCTGATCGCTCGATCCAAAGACGGAAGAGTTTAAAAAATTTCGCCTAAAGACACCAGGTTCGGACCGGTTGGTCTGGTTTCCGTCGCAGATGGCGACATTTTATTCATAGCGAACTTCAAGGGCTGTGACCACCACTAGAAGCTACCGCTCCAGAGCCGACCCAATCCCCGGCAATGGCCTCGTAACCAATCCAGGATAAATGTACCCGTAAGAGTATGTTCAATGGCGGTGCGGGGCAAATTCATGTGGCTGAAACCGGCGCTCGAGGCCGCCGCCATCGAGCCAATTGCGCGCGGTCTCTTGTGCGCGCTGCATGAGATAGTGCGACGCCGAAAAATCATAAGCCGACACAGAGAGCGGGCAGAGCGTCGGCACGAGGCATACATGGACTCGCTCCCCGAGCTGCTCGAGCTCGCGAATGACCTGCCACGCAATCAACAAGGTGACTGCGTGCAAGGCCCGGGCGATCGCCCCTTTCGGCGGTTCTTGCTCGGCGCAAGCAATTCCCGTTGGCAGCACGACGATGCGCGACGCTCCAAGGCGCGCCGCCGCCAAAAGCGGCGTATTGTTGGCGATTGCGCCGTCCATAAGCACCTGGCCTTCTAATCGAACGGGCGGGAAAACCCCCGGTATCGCGGTGCTAGCAAGGATCGACTCGACTGCCGGTCCTTTCGAGAGAAGAACCGCCATTCCTTCGACCGACGTCGCGGTGACGTGAACGGGAATTGCCGCGTCCTCCAGCCTTGCGTATTGCAAATTGTCCGCGATCAGATTGCGCAAGCCGCGCGAATCGACGATGCTGTCCGGCTGCCGGAAGAGACCGAATATTTTTGTCAAGGAGAGAGGGAAAATGTCGCTGCGCCGAATGCCATGCCAAAGGTCGGCGAGCTTCTCGACACCTTCCTCGTGGCAAAATAAGCGGCATTCATCGCACCGACCGATGTGCCGATGACGAAATCCGGCCGCACTCCGGCCGCAAGCAGGACGCGAAGCATGCCGACCTGGACCGCGCCCAGGCTGCCTCCGCCCGCAAATACAAATGCCGTCTTCCCACCAGTCTCCATCACAACCTAGTCCAAATTCCGTTGCGCCCGCGCATCGCCTCCGTGTCCTCCCACAAGTGAAAAACGCCTCTTGGCCATCGCGAGCGAAGACTTTGGCGCCCTGCAGACGGTATAGATATGCCGCGCAAACTCTCCCTGGTTTTATATCGAGCCTATGCTACACACCGGATCGTGAAATGCCAATTGTTATACCCGTAGCCGCCTTGCCGCTGCGATTACATGAATTGCGTCGCAAAACGTGGCCGTAGCTCGCCTTCGAGACGGGGATTATCGTTTACCGGCCGTGCATCGAAGACCGCCCGGCGTGCGCCGCACGGCAGAATAGCACCTCATTGGCATTCGAGAAGTTATTGATGGAGCGAGGTTAATGCCGCTGCCTTATGACGCGATCGACGTAGTAGTCCCAGTGCACAATGAAGGAGCGACGGTCCGGAGCACCTTGGAGGAATTTTATCATGCGGCGGCGGAATCGAATGTCCA
This sequence comes from uncultured Methylocapsa sp., assembly GCA_964457695.1. Lineage (GTDB taxonomy): Bacteria > Pseudomonadota > Alphaproteobacteria > Rhizobiales > Beijerinckiaceae > Methylocapsa. Next base: position 1,198 of record CAYWHF010000262.1, on the reverse strand, counting down.
GGTCCGATTTGTCGTAGCCGAGGATGGATCCGTCGACGATACCGTTGCGGTGCTTAAGTTACTTGCGAAAGAGCTGCCGTTGACATTGATCTCCGGCCCGGTACGCAAAGGTTATTCGCGCGCAGTGATCGACGGGATTCGCGCTACCGGCGCCGAATGGGTAGGATTTATCGACGCCGACGGGCAATGCGATCCGGCGGACTTCGCAAGGCTTGTGGCCTTGCGGGATGAAGCGGATCTCGTGATCGGATGGCGGCGGCAACGCTGTGACCCATGGATCCGGAAGGCCATGTCCTTCGCATTCGGACTTGTTTACAGGACCGTCTTCGACGTCCGGCTGCGCGATCCTTCGTGTCCATACCTCGTGATCCGGCAAGCAAGCCTCCGCCGGATTTTGGCGGGAAACGCCGGCATTTTGAAACAGGGCTTTTGGTGGGAGTTCGTAGCGCGCGCGACGGCTCTTGGGTTGCGCATCAAAGTGACACCCGTACACCACCGCAGGCGCAAAAGCGGAACGACACAAGTTTACCGGCCTCACAAGGTTCCTCGCATTGCAGTGGAGCATTTAATCGGGCTTTTCAAACTCAGGCGCGAACTTACTTCCAAAGACTCGGCCTGGTCAAGAGCAAAAATGGAATAACGGTGTCCTCGAAGTGTATGCGGTGCTGATGTTCATTGCGATCGCCGTTTTATAAAAATGATGTTCTCTCCGAAAACATTGGGCTCATAGGAGCCGTATTGGCCTAATTTCCCCGGCGCGCGGGCACAACCCAAGCCAATTACCGTACATGGCTCCGTCCTTCGCGCGGGGGCAAAGCGGCTGGTTTCGTTATGCACGTCTACGACTAAAGATGTTTGCTTTTCCCGGCAGCACCGAGCGATGGCTGTTCGTAAGCGCATAGGGCATTGCCACAAGCAGCAAGACGGCAGCCACGACCATGAGAGCGCGCCTAGAGACAACGACTTCGGGAACGGTAGCGATGACCGGCGCCATAAGCGCAAAGACAGCAAGGTGGTGCCGCCCACCCCATTCCTGCCACCGGAGCAGGAACGAAAAAGAGGCGAACGAGAACAATACGCCTATCGCCAATACGCGTACTTTGCTTTCCACTTCGGACTTGAAAAGCAAGACTATTGCCGTAAGCGATAAGAGCAAGCGCAGCGGGTTACCCGCAGAAACCCCGTTGGTAGAAGTGTG
>CAYWHF010000261.1:0-4366 GCA_964457695.1 uncultured Methylocapsa sp. | reverse complement strand
TTTCGTTGATCGTTATTTACATTATCATATTTGGGGATGTTTTTGGGCATGTCGAAGTTGCGCGCCTCGACCTTTTGTTGCGCTTTTTCGAGCGCCTTGTTGATCCAGGGATGGACAATCGCTTCGTCTTCCTTGAGACCGAGTTTTACCAGCATGGACTCCATCCGGTCGGATCCAAAGATCCGCATAAGATCGTCCTTGAGCGACAGGAAGAATTTGGAGCGTCCAGGATCGCCTTGGCGCCCGGAGCGGCCGCGCAGCTGATTGTCGATGCGGCGGCTCTCGTGGCGTTCGGTCCCGATGATATAGAGACCGCCCGCGGCGACGGCCTTTTCCCGGAATTTTGCGACCTCGGCCCGGATTTCGGCTTCCTTAGCGCTGTGCTGTTCGCCCGGCTCGAGCGCGGCGCATTCCTGCGCGACCCGCATTTCGACGTTGCCGCCAAGCTGAATGTCGGTGCCGCGCCCGGCCATATTGGTCGCAACGGTAATGGCGCCTGGCACGCCAGCTTCGGCCACAATATAGGCTTCCTGCTCGTGGAAGCGGGCATTCAAAACCGCAAAAAGCTTCGATGGCTTGGCCGAGCGCGCCGCCGCATAAAGTTTTTGCAGGGCTTCCGGCTCGGAAAAATCAATTTGCCTGTAGCCCTTCTTTTTCATCGCCTCGGCAAGCTGCTCGGACTTCTCGATCGATGTTGTGCCGACAAGCATCGGCTGGAGATTCGCATTGGCGGTCTCGATCTCGCGGAGCACGGCACGCAATTTCTCTTCCGACGTCCGGTAGACCTCGTCGTCCTCGTCAAGCCGTATGACCGGCATATTCGTCGGAATCTCGACGACATCGAGCTTATAGATGTCGGCAAATTCGTCCGCCTCGGTCGCAGCGGTGCCGGTCATCCCGGAAAGCTTGCCGTAAAGGCGGAAATAATTTTGGAAGGTGATCGAAGCGAGCGTCACATTTTCGGGCTGGATGGCGACGTGCTCTTTGGCTTCGAGCGCCTGATGCAGCCCCTCCGAGAAACGCCGGCCCGGCATCATCCTTCCGGTGAACTCGTCGATAAGGATCACCTCGCCCTTGCGGACGATGTAATCCTTGTCACGCTTGAACAATTTATGTGCGCGCAAGGCCTGGTTCACGTGATGCACAATGGTGACGTTTGCCGCTTCATAGAGCGAGCCTTCCATTGGCACGCCCAGTTCCCGCAGCATGTCCTCCATATGTTCATTGCCTGCATCGGTAAGATTGGTGGTGCGCTGCTTCTCGTCGAGCTCAAAATCCTCCTCTGTCAGGCGCGGGATCGATTTGTCGATGGCAATATAAAGGTCGGACCGGTCGTCGGAGGGGCCAGAAATGATGAGGGGCGTCCGCGCTTCGTCGATGAGAATCGAATCGACCTCGTCGACGATCGCATAATTGTGGCCGCGCTGAACCATCTGGGCGAGTTCATATTTCATATTGTCGCGGAGATAGTCGAAGCCGAACTCGTTATTGGTGCCATAGGTAATATCAGCGGCATAGGAGCGGCGGCGTTCGTCGTCGTCGAGGCCATGCACGATAATTCCCGTCGTCAGGCCGAGAAATTTATATATGGCTCCCATCCATTCGGCATCGCGCTTTGCGAGATAATCATTGACCGTGACGACATGTACGCCCTTGTCCGCAAGCGAATTGAGATAGGTCGCAAGCGTCGCGACGAGCGTCTTGCCTTCGCCGGTACGCATCTCGGCAATGGCGCCTTCATGCAGCACCATGCCGCCAATGAGCTGAACATCGAAATGCCGCTGGCCCAGCGTCCGGCGCGCCGCCTCGCGCACCGTGGCGAAAGCAGGAACGAGCAGATCCTCTAGGCTCCTGCCGGACACAAACTGTTCGCGGAATGTCAAGGTGCGGCCAGCGAGTTCCGCATCGCTGAGCTTTTGCACCTCAGGCTCAAGGGCGTTGATCGCCTCAACTTTCGGCGCATATTTCTTGAGCCGGCGCTCGTTCGCCGAGCCGAAAATCATCTTCGCGAAAGAGCCCAACATTTTAGAAAACCTCTCTGGAAAAAAGCCGGCCCACCGGCACTAGCTGGCCAGTCCGTTTAACCGCGCTTGCCCGGGCGTCTCGCGAGATACAACTTCTGGCATGAGTTTGGCTGCGCCAACAAAGGCCAAATAATCGCCCATTTCTCCTTGTCCTTGGCGCCAAATGTTCACACTCCTCGCCCAAAGCGCCGCTATGCAAGGGCAAATCGGGCAAAGGCCGATGTTTGGGCGCAGACAGCGCTTGTCGCCCGGGAAAGCTCGTGCTGCAATGCAATAAGAGCATCTGACCCGGCAGAGGGCGCCAGCCGGGCGGCGCCTTGGAAGCCGGGGAATCGTCCACGGAGGCCTGGGCGACAGATAAGATTGGGGCCGGGGCTTGTCAAATCCCTCAGTCCGTGCATGGTCGCCCGGAAATCATCTCAACATGGTTGTTGCGCCGCGAACTGCGCGTGGCGAATTTCCCAAATGCCCGGAGTTCCGTCTTATGTTCTTGATGAAATCGCTGCCTGTCAAAGTTGCCGGTCTCGCCTGCGCCATGGCCTTCGCCTTGTTTGGGGTAATTTCCGATGCGTATGCTGAGCCAAAAGTACTCGCTACCGTCAATGGAAAGCAGATTACTGACGAGGATTTGAAAATCGCGGCTGATGACCTTCGGGGCAGCATTCCGCCACAGCTCGACGGTAAGGCACGCGATACTTATCTCCTCGACTTTTTGATTGACGGCCAATTGGTGGCCCAGAAAGCGCTCGCGGAGAAGGCCGACCAGACCCCGGAATTTGCCAAGAAGCTTGCCTATCAACGTGAAAAGCTGCTGATGGATAGCGTGCTTGAACAGGTCGCGAAGACCGCGGCGACGGATGCCGCGATCAAGGCGGCCTATGACGAGGCGGCCAAGGCGCAAAAGCCGCAGCAAGAAATTCACGCCCGTCACATACTTGTCGCAACCGAAGATGAAGCCAAAGCCGCGCTCAAAAGGTTGATGGGAGGCGAGGAATTCGCCGACATTGCCAAATCCGTCTCGAAAGATCCCGGTGCGGAAGGCGGCGACCTCGGCTGGTTCACCAAGGACCGCATGGTGCCGGAATTCGCAAATGCCGCTTTCAAGCTTGAAGTGGGCCAGGTCTCCGATCCGGTGAAGAGCCCATTCGGCTGGCACATCATCGAAATCTTGGACAAGCGCGAGAAGGCGTTTCCTCCCTTCGACCAGGTCAAGGATCAAGTTTCGAGATATGTCGTCCAGAAGGCGCAGAGCGCCATGGTCGCGGAGCTGCGCAAAGGCGCGAAAATTGAACGCACCGAGCCTCCGCCGGCGCCGCTCCCCGCCGACAAGAAAGCGGCTCCCCCTGCCGCTCCGGCACCGGGCAAAAAATAGCGGGGCGAAGTATCGGTTAGGCGTCCCCAACCGCAGCTCCGCGGCCATTCTTTTGCCAATTGAGCCTCTGCCACGCCTCTCCAGTCCGGACGCTTCGCCGGCCGCGCCGTCATCCGCGGCGCCCCGGGCCAGCGTCCGGAAGCGCGCAATCACGGATCCCAAGGGCCCCAAGTCGATATCGGGATTGTGAAATACGAGCTTTCATTGGTATTGGCGTAACCATCGCTCGATTGGCGCAAGGGAGAGATGCTTTTGGACGAAAAGGAAAGCGACGCATTTTTCGTGCGCGATGAATCCTCGCTAGCGCAAAAATGTCTCCCGATGCAGGATCTTGGCGATTGGAACTCGGCTCTTCGCCTGCCGTTGGTAAGCGTCGTCGTCGTCAACTACAATTACGCCAGATTTCTGGGTGCGGCCGTCGACTCGGTGTTCCGCCAAACTTACCCGAATATCGAATGTATTGTCGTTGAAAACGGCTCCACCGACGATAGCGCTCGGGTGCTCCACGCGCTCGAGGCGCGCCACGGTAACATAAAGACGATCTACTGGACGGAAAATGATGGCCAGACCAAAGCGATTCTCGCAGGTCTCGCGGCATCGTCTGCGGCCTATGTCATTTTTCTCGATGCCGACGATTTTCTCCTTCCGGATTGCGTCGAGACCCATATCTTCGTTCATCTTTCGCTGCGCATTCATGCGGGCTTTACGTCCGGCGATATGCTTCAACTTTCGGGCGATCAGATCGTCTTGGGAACGGAAAATGGTTTCAACCGTCTGCTGCAAACCCATCGCGGGATCAGGCCACGGAGGGTGCGGCCATACCGGCATCCAGCGGGCAAGACATGGCCGGGCCCGGAATTCGACCAAAGCGTGCTCGATCGAATTCGCTTCGTTGGCGCGACACCTATTTGGCTGTGGTCACCAACCTCCGGCAATTGCTTTCGCCGCGATGCGCTCGATCTCTTTGCCG
>CAYWHF010000260.1:3891-4398 GCA_964457695.1 uncultured Methylocapsa sp. | reverse complement strand
CATCGACGATAATCGCGAGCCGGACCGGGCCCTGTTTGAACCGCTCCAGAACTTTGAATGTCGGCGTCGATTCGAGAACGACCAGCGGCTCGCGGATAACCGCCTCGGGATCGAGCGCCGCGCCATCGAGAAGCTGGTCGAGAAGGTCTTTCTTTGAGACCACGCCCAGCGGCTCGTCGATGCCGCCCCGGCCGGCGAGAAGCTGCTGATGGCGGCAATCCCGGATGACCCGCAAGATCTCGTCGCGCCCATCGTTCGTATCGATCCACTCCACTTCGGGGCGCGGAGTCATGATGTCGGCAATGGGGCGCTCACCGATGTTGAGGGCCCGGACGACAACTTCGTGCTGTACCTGATGCAGGATCCCCCCTTCCTGGCTTGCCTGGACCAGGAGCTTCAGCTCCTCCGGCGAATGCAACGAGACTGTAGCCCCGCCCGGCCGCAATCCGGCGGCCTTGAGTACGAGCATGCCGAGCCCGTTAAGTACGTGAATTCCCGGACGGGAAA
>CAYWHF010000260.1:0-3881 GCA_964457695.1 uncultured Methylocapsa sp. | reverse complement strand
GAGCGGGCGCACCATCCAAAGGGCCATGCCTTCGCTGCGCTGGAGGGCGAGATTTTTTGGCGCGAGCTCGCCGAGCACGACGAGCAGCACCGTGATCGCCGTGAAGGCGACGGCGACCGCGATGGCATGTGCGGTGGCGGCGCCGAGTGCGCCAGGCAGTGCGCTCAAATGAGGCTCAATCAAATGAGCCAGCGCAGGCTCGCCGATCCAGCCGAGCGCCAGAGAGCATATCGTCACTCCTAACTGGGTGGCGGCGATATAGGAATCGAGATGGTTAATCGCGCGCTGCAAAGCCGCCGCGTTCATCCGCCCTTCGGCGACAAGTTCCGCGACGCGGCTGCGGCGGACGGCAACAAGCGAAAATTCGGCGGCGACGAAAAATCCGTTCGTAAAGACAAGAATAAGAATGGCAGTTATTCCCAAGAAATCGAAAATACTGCCACCAGAACTCTGCATGGTCTCCTTCCCCCGCGCCTTGCGCAGTTGTCGGCGGGCGCCGGGTACAATTTTAGGTCTGCGCCCGCCTTGCCCGCCGCGGCCAAGGATCGCGTCGCAAACGCGGTGAGATTGGCGGGAATAGGCCAGCCAATCCGCGAGGCTCCGGACGGCAGCCCCAAATCACCGGGCGCCCGTTGGCGCGACATTACCGCAAAGAAGCATTTGGCGCGAATGGCTTATTCCGGGCGCCAAAAACTTTGGGTGCTCGCTCACAGAGCCCGGTATAATGAGCCATTTTGGAGCCCATAGCCTGCCCGCAAAGGAGCCCCCGCAATTGGCAGCGGTAGAGCCATGCCTTCCCATTTGTCCTAAGCCATAGCGGCCTTATTGCGGATTCTCCAAACTAAAGGTTTCGGAGGTTTCGTCATAGGCGAAGAGCTCGCCATACCGGCCCCAGTTCACGACGCTCCTTAATGTGCGGTCGGCATAGTCCTCGGACATATAGTCCTCGAGCTCCTCCAGGAAGCGCACCGCCCGGGCCGTGTGGCTCGGCCGCTCATCGAGAACCAGTTTGATGCGCGCGGCGAGCGGCAGATAGGCAAGCAGGTGATCGCCGAAGAGCTTTTTGCGGATATCGACGTCCGCCTCGGCGAACCGGCGCCCGGAAACAGTCAGCTTTATATCTCCCTCCTCGAGTTCCGCGAAGCGCAAAAGCTGCAAGGTTTCGGCAACAGGGAACAGTTCGTCGACCTCCATCTGCAAGCTGTCGGCGAGTGCTGGGAGGTCGGCGCGGCCCAAATAGGGCTCGGCGGCGATTTCCTCTATCATGCCCGCGAGCGTATTGGTCGAAACACGCGGCAATGCCATTCCCAAACCAAGACCCGGGAAGGCGCCGTCGCGGCTCGGCAACGCCGGCGCTTCCAAGCGCTTTGTCATCAGCGCGTAGATCTTCTCGACCAATTGGCGGAATTCCGGATCGAGCCGGTTGCGGGGATGCTGCAATTTTACCGGGATTTCGGCGGCGATCCGCCCCGGATTGCTCGCCAGCACAATGATGCGGTCGCACATCAATACCGCTTCCTCGATATTGTGGGTGACCATGAGAATGCTTTTGATCGGCATGCGCCCTTCGACCCAGAGATCGAGAAGGTCGGTGCGTAAAGTTTCCGCGGTCAACACGTCGAGCGCGGAAAAGGGCTCGTCCATCAAAAGTATGTTGGGTTGGACAACAAGCGCCCGCGCGAAGCCGACGCGCTGGCGCATGCCGCCCGAGAGTTCCTTCGGAAAGGCGGACTCGAAACCGTCGAGCCCTATGAGGTCGATTGCGTTGAGCGCACGCTTGCGCGCTTCGTTCTTGGCCATTTGCTTAGCCCTGAGACCAAGTTCGACATTGGCAAGCACGGTTAGCCAGGGAAAGAGAGCGAAGCTCTGAAAGACCATTGCGATGCCATCGACGGGACCATGTACGGTCTCACCGAGATAGCGCACCTCGCCGGCGGAGGGAAAAATGAGGCCCGATACGATGCGCAGAAGCGAGGACTTGCCGCAGCCGGAGCGCCCCAATAGACCGACAATCTCGTCCTCTTTTAAATCGAGCGATATACTGTCGAGGACCGCCGGGCCTTGTTCGCCCGCACCCGTCTGGTAACACTGGGAGATGCTTCTTACCTCGAGCAGGGATTTTTTGCCTGCGCCCGAATATTGTCTGTTATTGACTTGCATGAAGTCTCCTCAATCAAGCCGCAAGCGCCTCTCCGCCAGCCCGTAAAGCGGGCGCCAAAGCAGGCGGTTGAATAAAATGACGAAGACCGACATCACCGCAACGCCAAGCACGATTCGAGGATAGTCGCCATCCGCGGTCGCCTTTGCGATATAGGCGCCGATGCCATGTGCCGACACCGTGTTGCTGCCCCATTTCACATATTCCGCGACGATCGCGGCATTCCATGATCCCCCAGAGGCGGTGAGCGCACCAGTCACATAATAGGGGAAGATGCCAGGAATTATGACACTCTTCCACCAGTCAATCCCGCGGATGCGAAAATTCGCCACGGCTTCCTTGAGATCGTTTGGAAAGGCCGAGGCACCTGCAACAACATTGAAAAGAATATACCATTGCGTGCCAAAAATAATCAGAAAGCTAAGCCAGATATCGGGATTGAGGGAAAATCTGACGATGAGAACAACGGCAACGGGGAACAAGACATTTGCCGGAAACGCCGCCAGGAATTGCGCCAGCGGCTGAACTTTTTCCGCAATCGCCGGCCGCAGCCCAACCCAGATTCCGACCGGCACCCAAATCAGACTCGCAAGCACCATGAGCAAGATGACGCGTATCATTGTGTAGAGCGTGTAGAGCACACTTGTCCAGACTTCGCTCGAGCCGAGCTCCTGGCGGATATAGTCTGCGATGAGCCAAAACGCCCAAAGCGTGCCAAGCGCAATGGTTGCCAGCCAGAGAAGATCGATCAGCCGGGTCAGAGCGAGGCCCGCGCGCGACGTCGGTGCGCGAGAGCCAATAGGCAGTTCCATCCGCAGAAGCGCAATCGCCTTGAACAGTTGCTCCGGGCCGCGCATCAGCCCCCGCATCCAACGGGTCCTTGCGAATATCTGCGCCACAACCGATTTTTCCTGCATTTGACCGGCTGACAGCTCGACGCGAAAACGCGCCCCAAAGGCCACAAGCGGCCGGAACAGCAATTGGTCATAGGCAACAATAACGGCCAGCATGGTGACGATTGCCGCAAACACCCCGTCGATGCGCTTTTCCTCGATGGCGAGGGCAAGATAAGAACCGATGCCCGGCAATTTGATGGTTGTATCGCCAACCGAGATGGCTTCGGAAGCGACGACGAAAAACCAGCCGCCAGACATCGACATCATCATATTCCAGATGAGGCCCGGCATCGCAAAAGGGGTCTCGAGCTGCCAGAAACGCTGCCAGTTCGAAAGTCCAAAACCCCGCGCAACCTCGATCAAATCGCGCGGCACGCTGCGCAGCGACTGGTAGAAGGAGAAAGCCATGTTCCAGGCCTGCGAGGTAAAAATTGCAAAAACGGCGGCGCATTCGGCGCCAAGGATCGAGCCGGGAAAAAGCCCAAGGAAGAAGGTGACCGTGAATGACAGGAAACCAAGAATCGGCACCGATTGCAGAACGTCGAGCAGTGGAATGAGAAGAAGCCCGGCGCGGCGGCTCTTGGCAGCTAGCGTCGCATAGACGAATGTGAAGACCAGTGCGGCGGCCATGGCGGCGAACATGCGCAATACGGTGCGCAGCGCGTAATAGGGTAGGAATTTATAGTCGAGCGAAACCGCTGTTGCTTCCGGCGCCGCAAGCGGAAGAACAAGGCCGTGCGAAGTGTGGGCGATTGCAATAAAAACCGCGATGAACAGCCCAAATGCCAGAACAGCATAATGATTGGGAAGAACAGTGCGTCCGAGCC
>CAYWHF010000259.1:0-4398 GCA_964457695.1 uncultured Methylocapsa sp. | reverse complement strand
CCGCAGGTCCCCTTTTTGTCCCGCAAATCGGTATCAGCCAAAAGTTTCTGGAAGCGGCGGCAAAGGGGAAGGGGGTGACGGAGATCGATCCGAAGGGCAGCGCGGCGCGGGAAATGCGCAACCTCTGGCTCGCAATCAAGGAATAGCTTTTGGCAACGCCGGGCCGCAAATAAGCGCGCCAGAGCGGCTCACCCGCCGATCATCGTGGTGATTACCTCACCGCCGCGGGCAATTGTCAGCTTCCAATAATCATGCGGCTGCCGCGCCGCCCTTTCGAGATCGCGCGTCGTCGCGATGTTGCTATCGTTGATGGACAAGATCACGTCGCCCTTCTGAAAATTGACCATTGCCGCCCTGGAGCCCTCTTCGATCTCGCTGACAGCCACACCCTCGCTCACGCCGCGGATTGACAATTCCTCCAAGACCGCCGGTGAAAGATTGACCACGGTCATGCCCGAGAATGGCGAGAAACCGGTAAGTTTGACAGGATCGCGGGCAGGCAATTCGGGCGCCGGAATGAGCTTGATGGCGGCCGCGGACTGCTTGCCGCTGCGTAGAAAGGTCACAGACGCAGTGCCGCCAAGCGGCTTTGTTCCGAGCCGGTAGCTAAGCCCCTCGGGATCGTCGACTGTCTGACCGTCTATCGCGGTGATGAGGTCGCCCCGCCGCAATCCTGCCTCGGCCGCGGGCCCACCCGCGGAGAGATCCGCGACAAGGGCGCCCGCCGGCCGCGCGAGTCCAAGCGATTCGGCGATTTCCCGCGATACGCTCTGGAGACTTGCCCCAAACCATGGGCGCCGCACAGCATGGCCGCCGCCCTTGGCAGCCGAGATCACGATCTTCACCATATTGACGGGGATTGCAAAGCCAATTCCAATCGAGCTTCCAGTCTGCGAAAAGATCGCCGAATTGATGCCAACGAGCTTTGCCCGCATATCGATGAGCGCGCCGCCGGAATTGCCCGGATTGATCGCGGCATCGGTTTGAATAAAAAACCCATAATCGGAGATACCCACTTGCGTGCGCGCGAGCGCCGAGACGATACCTTGGGTAACCGTTTGGCCGACCGCAAACGGATTTCCGATGGCGAGCACAAAGTCGCCAACTTCGAGCGCGTCGGAATCGCCAAGGTCCATGGCCGGAAAGTTCTCGCCTCCTTTCAGCTGCAAAACCACGAGATCCGTCCGCTGGTCGCGCAATACGATATCGGCGTCGAATTCCCGCTTATCGGCGAGCGCGACTTTCACATCGGTCATTCCTTGAATGACGTGGTAATTGGTGACGACGAGACCAGAGGAGTCGACGAGAACGCCGGAACCGAGAGAACGCGCCGTCGGTCCTCCTGGCCGGCCAGTGCCGCCGTCGCCGAAAAAGCGGCGGAAGATCGGATCGTCAAAGAACGGATTTTGCGGCCGCCTGTCGGTGCGGGAGGCATAGACATTGACAACGGCCGGCTGGGCTTTTTTGACGACCGGGGCAAACGACAACAAAATGTCGCCTGAGGACGAGGGGAGCTGGCGCAAAGGCTCGGCGCCCGCAGAGGGGGCAAGCAACAATGCCAGAAGCAGAGCAGGCAAGACACGGAGCAAAGCAAAGCGGCGCATGTTCATAATTCATAAATTTCCGGACTTGATTCGACTAACGCCGCCCGATGAAATCGCAGATTGCCATTCATCTCTTGGCGGCAAGTTTGGCGAGCGGATCGCCGTTGTCAAGGACATGTCCGGCTTGCGCGCTGTGTTCACAATGGTTCGGTGATCGTGATCGATTGACACCGGCCAACTTGCGCCGGGATGTCAAACCTAACGTTTGGCGGAACAGCGGCAATATTGACCTGCCCGCCTTTTAGGGTCACGTTCAAATCAACGGTGAAAGGGACAGAGATTGAGCCCTTTTCGAAGATGAGCGTCAATTCTAAGAAAATAGTCTCATTCATGGTGTCATCCTCCCCGCATTGAAGAGCACCGTCTTCAGCGCCAACGATGGCAAATGTAATCTTACACGGTTCGCACCTCCGTGCCGTCGTTGATCAGCGCGTATCCGCAGGCGTGGCGCAGCCGATGCGCATGCGCCGGCACGCATCGGCGGATCTGACGTTGGCATGGAGTTACGGCTAACCTCCGCCACATTGCTTTGATGGCCGCCCGGTTGCCTCCGTCGGCAGGCGCGTAGAACTCTACCTACGCAGCAGTCGATTCCTCGCCGGTGTGCACAGGACCGGAATCCTGTCCTTTGGCATCGGCATCGCGGTCGACAAATTCGATCACCCCCATGGGCGCATTGTCGCCATAGCGGAAACCCGCCTTCAACACCCGCGTGTAGCCGCCGTGCCGGTCCTTGTAGCGCGGCCCGAGCACGGCAAAGAGTTTTTGGACAAGAGCCGCATCCTTGATTTGCGCAATGGCTTGCCGGCGCGCATGAAGGTCCCCGCGCTTTCCAAGCGTTACGAGTTTTTCGACCACCGGCCGGAGGTCCTTGGCCTTCGGCAAGGTGGTCGCGATCTGCTCGTGCTTGATCAGCGACTGGCACAAATTTGCAAGCATCGCCTTGCGATGCTCATGCGTGCGCCCGAACCGGCGCTTCGCGTGTCCGTGATACATGGCGCTCTCCGTTATTTTGCGGCCGCCGTGCCAAGGAACGGCCGCTCCTATTATCTCGCTTCGGCGCTAGACGGGTTACTGCTACTAGTAATGCTCCTCGAACCGTTTGGCGAGCTCGTCGATATTTTCGGGCGGCCAGCCCGGGACATCCATGCCGAGATGCAGGCCCATCTGCGCCAAAACTTCCTTGATCTCGTTTAACGACTTGCGGCCAAAATTCGGCGTGCGCAGCATTTCGGCTTCGGTCTTCAAAATGAGATCGCCGATGTAAACGATGTTATCGTTCTTGAGGCAATTTGCCGAGCGCACGGAGAGCTCAAGCTCATCGACATTTTTGAGCAGCGCCGGATTGAAGGCAAGTTCGGGAATGGTTGGCGCCGTCTCGACGCGGTGCGGCTCCTCGAAGTTGACGAAGACGTTGAGTTGATCTTGAAGAATGCGCGCAGAAAACGCGATCGCGTCTTCAGGTGATACCGCTCCGTTGGTTTCCACCTGCATGGTCAGCTTATCGTAATCGAGAATCTGCCCTTCGCGCGTATTCTCGATCTGATAGCTTACCTTCCTGACCGGAGAATAAAGACTGTCAATCGGGATCAATCCGATCGGCGCATCGTCTGCCCGGTTGCGGTCGGCGGGAACATAACCCTTGCCCGTATTGACCGTAAACTCCATGCGAATCTCCGCCGCCTCATCCAGCGTGCAGATGACCAGCTCGGGATTAAGGATTGAAATATCGCCGGTTGTGCTGATATCGCCGGCGGTGACTTTGCCGGGGCCTTGTTTCCGCAAAACCATTCGCTTCGGACCGTCGCCAGGCATCTTCAAAGCGATGTCCTTGATATTGAGCACAATATCGATCACGTCCTCGCGCACCCCAGGGATCGATGAAAACTCGTGTAATACGCCATCGATGTGAACGGAGGTAATCGCCGCGCCCTGCAGCGACGACAATAAAATGCGGCGCAGCGCATTGCCGAGGGTAAGGCCAAAGCCGCGCTCGAGCGGCTCAGCCACGATGGTGGCCGTGCGCTTTGGTTCGTCGCCGGCAACGACATCGAGTTTGCTTGGTTTGATAAGCTCCTGCCAATTCTTCTGAATCACGACCGAACCTTTCCTTGATGCAAATTAACTGACGTCCCTGAGCGGCGGTCGAACGCCCCGCCTTCCGGCACAAAGCTCTTTTTGGTTATGTCGATCCTATGGACGGGTCCTAAACTCGGCGCCGTTTGCGCGGCCGGCAGCCATTATGTGGAATGGGCGTAACGTCGCGGATCGATGTGACGGTGAATCCCGTCGCCTGCAGGGCCCGCAGAGCCGATTCCCGCCCGGAACCTGGTCCCGAAACCTCAACCTCGAGCGTCCGCATTCCATGTTCGGCCGCTTTTTTGGCGCAGTCCTCGGCCGCCATCTGCGCCGCATAGGGTGTCGATTTGCGCGATCCCTTAAACCCCATCGTCCCCGCCGACGACCAGGCGATCGTGTTGCCCTGCGCGTCGGTGATCGTAATCATTGTGTTGTTAAACGTGGAATTCACGTGAGCAACGCCCGATGCAATATTTTTGCGCTCACGGCGGCGAACGCGGGTCGTTTCTTTTGCCAATATTGCTTCCTTCAATCGCGCCCGTGATTCCAGGCGCTCGGGAGATAGGAGAAAGAGTGCTGCGGATGCCTGACAGTCTCTTTGCGGGCAACCGCCGATATCGGGTCCTGTTTGTCGCTACTTTTTCTTGCCGGCGATGGGCTTGGCCTTGCCTTTGCGCGTCCGCGCGTTGGTATGGGTGCGGTGCCGGCGGACCGG
>CAYWHF010000258.1:0-4411 GCA_964457695.1 uncultured Methylocapsa sp. | reverse complement strand
GCCCTCCCCGTTGGCTTTACGGGGGTGTCGGCAGGCTTCTCGAACACCCGCCTTGGGTGGACGGCTGGCGGCGGCTTCGAATGGATGTTCCTGCCCAATTGGAGCCTTAAAGCCGAATACCTCTACTACTCTCTCGGCACAACGACCTTCGCTGCCGGTCTGCAAACGCTTTCCTTCGGCCCGACGACCCTCTTAGCGGCGGATGCCACGACAACAAGGACACGCTGGAACGGCAACATCGTCCGCGCCGGCATCAACTATCACTTCAATTGGACGCCCGTGCCGGTCGTTGCAAAATACTAACCTCGCGGCCAACCCTTGTTGGCAGCCAAACGCAAACCCGGCCCTCGCGGCCGGGTTTTTGCGCTGGAGCAGCCGCAAGCCACCGCGCTGGGGAATCCAGCTGCCATTTGCGTGCTGCGCATTTGTGATCGCAAGTTCGGCTTGCCGAAACCGCTTCCGGTGCTATTTCTTAACGCGTGATTTCACCTGCACCGCTATCGGCGCTTACGGGGAGGATTGAAGCGATGACCAGCGTTACCGGCTCCGTGCGCGCGGCAGCGATGGGTGCCGCTATTTTGACCGCAGTCCCGCCATCGGCACTTGCCTTGAGCTGCTCCGGCCAAGTTTTCTCCGGCGGGCAGGAAAACCTGCTGCACAAAGCTGTCTATGCCTACGAATTATATTATGACGGCTATGTCCCGTACTACGACGCCGAGAATTATTGCTGGCAGCAAGTCTGGACCGACAGCAACGGCTGGCGGTGGGTCGATGTCTGCCACGGCTATACTTACTGATCAGGCTAACCCTACGCGCTGCGCCTTTTTGCGCCGCTTTTGGCGCGAGGCTCTGCTACCTGCCCGGCGGTTTGAACGATTTGGCGAGCGGCCCGGCTAATTTGAAGGCTTTCACGGCATCCTTGGCAGGGATTGCGACCGATGTCTTGAGCCCGGAAATCCCGCCAGACGCCGCTCCCGCGATCAGCGTGGCAGCCATCACCTCTTCGTTTGGCGCCTCGGATATCGACAGGAAATCGTAGTCGCCAAAAGTGAAATAAAGAGCGTGCAGCTTGCATCCCGCCTTTTCCATCAGTTCCGCGAGGGCTTTCTCGCGGTTTTCGGGATTGGCGGCCATGCCCGCCACCGCTTCGACCGTGTAGCGGCCCTGAGTGATGTAGATTGTCATAGAGTTCCTCCTAATTCTTTGCAGGGTTTCCAACGTATGCCCGATGGTAATTAGTCGGCATTCTCCGATTTGGTAGCGTTGCGCCTGCAAATTTGAGACGGGATTGTTCAAGATTCGCCGGCCGGCGCCGGGTCGCTTTTCGCCCCGGTCGCCACAATGCTGAGCACATCCAGCGGTCTCTGCAACGCCATCGCTTCATTCTGCGAGCCCGAAAGCCAAATATTCCACTCGCCGTCTCCGGTCAGAAGGACTGGCATGGCCTTGGAGTGAATTGGCCGGACGGTCTCGTTTGGCTCTGTGGTCAAAAAGGCGAAGAGCCGATGTTCCCCCGTTTCGCCGTTTCGTTCGCCGGTCCACAGCCGCCAAATCCCCGCAAAAGCAAAGACCTGGCGGCTTTCGTCGAGCGCAAGCCAATGCGGGATTTTTGGACGGCTGTCGGTCCACTCGCAAAACGATGTTGCCGGAACAAGGCAGCGCCACTCCGCCTTGAGCCATCCGCGCCAATAGGGCGATTTCACATTGCGGACATTGGTGACCGGCGCCTTGCCGAGATTAGGCGGCGGCGGAAAGCCCCAACGCATCATGGAAAGCTCGCGTTCGCCGTCCCTCGACGTGTGGACCACGGGCGCCATGCTATCGGGATAAACCGCAGGCAAAGAGGGAAGGTTGCCCGTGTGGTCGCGCATCACGCGAAAGGCGCGCCTAATGGCTTCCTGGCTGCGGGTGATGCTGTAGAGATTGCACATTGGCTTTCGGCGGGCGGCTCATCTTGTGACACACGAATCAAATGCCAGCCGCCCTCCCTATCCGCAACCGATTGTTATTGCCTGTGAAAACTTATGTAGCGGAATAATTCCCGGAAGGTGCCCAAGGACTCCTCAAGGGAACTTTTGTCGATCTTGTACCACGCGACGAAGCCAACGATCGCCGCAACCACGACCAAGACCGCCACAAATTGTCTTGCTCTGTTTTTCAACGGCTTCCCGCCATCCCGCGTTGCCACTTCCCTCGGCCGCCGAATTTGAACCGAACGAAGCGCAGCGGCAAGCGCACCCGCGGATATTTAGTTTATCTTAAGCGATGCGTCCAGGTCGGTAACAATCCGGCGGCAATGAACCCATTGCGTCAATGCACGTAGCGGTGACAGACCTTGGGTCGTTTCGTCTCCCGGTCGCGCACCTGGAAGGTACCATCGGCGGATTGTTCGGGAGCCGCGAGCGCCAAGATCCGCATTGGTGCCGACCACAGCAATGAGGCATGGACATAAGGCAGCCGCATTTCGGGCGAGTGAACCGATGCGGAAATCAGCGCATCCACCGGCATAGCCAAGGCCGGCCCGGCAACGACGAGGGCGCCGGAGACAGTGGACGCCGCCAGAACGGCCTTTAAGCTCGCCCGCATGGTTTCCTCCCGCTGGTTGCTGCCAGACATGGGCTTATTAGGCCGTGTTTCTTAACGCAGCGAACCCCCCCGGAAGGTGCGAAATCGCACACACGCAACGGGCCTGCTGCCCCATGCGGAGCGGCTTTTCCGGGCAAATTGCATCCGCCGCGTTTCGCAAAAATATTTGATGACAGGCGGCGCCCTGGAATCCGGTGTGTTCTCTGCTCCGTGCAGCAAGCCGGGCTCGCCTTTGGGCGATGCCTTTACTTCTCCGGTTTCGTTTTCTGCCGGGGTTTGGTGTTTTCTTTCATTCGCGCTGACATTTTTAATGCGTGGGTCTCTTCGGCGTTTTTATCGGCAGGCTGAAGGATTTTGCGGAATTCGTCCCGTTTTTCGTGAATGGAAGCGATCACCTTGCCCATGGGTATGCCTATGTCCACGAGCACGGCTTCGGAGAGTTGCAGGCTGGCTTCGATGGTTTCGGGGACGGCATCGCTGACGCCGAGGCGGTAGAGCACGGTCGCGTGATGCGCGTCCCTCGCACGGGCGACAATGATGAGATCCGGACGTTTCGCATGCGCGGCGCGGACGATGCCTTCGCCTTCCGCCGGTTTATTCGTGGTAATGATGAGCGCCTTCGCCGTCGCAAGCCCGCAGCGCTCGAGGAAATCGGGCCTTGACGCGTTTCCCCAATAAATGTTGCGCCCTTCGCGGCGAAAGCGCGCGACAAGCGCCGCATCCGTATCGATGGCGAGATAACGGATGGCATGCACGCGCAGCATGTCGCCGACCAGCTGGCCGACCCGGCCATAACCGACGATGATGGCCTCCGGCGGCGGAATATCGTCCGCCGGCTCGAGCGCAGCGAACGCCGTTGCGGCGGGGCGTTTCGCCAGGCGCTTGGCGAGAGCGCCGAGCGCCGGGATGGCGAGCATGGAAAGCGTCACCGCAAGCATCGCATCCGCGCCCGCAGCTTCGGGGATCGCCCGGACGGCAATGGCAGACGTGATAATCACAAACGCGAACTCGCCTCCTGGCGCCAGCATCAGCGCCGTCTCGATTGCGACGCGCAGCGGCAGACGCGCGAGCAAGCCGGCGAGCCAATTCACGCAGAACTTGACAACTATAATGCCGACCGCGAGGCCGAACGCCATTAGCGGAGCCTCGAATATCTTTGATAGGTTGAGGCTCGCGCCGATCGACACAAAGAATAAGCCGAGCAAAAGCCCTCGAAACGGGTCAATCGTGACCTCGATCTCGCGGCGGTACTCGGTTTCCGCAAGCAGGATTCCGGCGATGAATGCGCCAAGCCCCATCGACAGGCCGCTTGCCGCGGTTGCCACCCCTGTTCCGATCACGACAAAGAGGCAGGCGGCCACGAAAAACTCGGTCGATCCCGCCGCGGCGACATGACGGAAGAGCGGCCGCATGACAAGGTGGCCGCCGAGCACGAGAAGACTTAAACCCGTGAGCGCCGGAACCAGGAAGGAGATGAGCGCGGTGGAGACGCCGACGCCGCGAATCCCAAGCATCGTGACCATGAAGAGGAGCGGCGCAACCATCAGGTCCTGAAAGAGGAGAACCGCGAAAATTATCCGCCCCGCCGTTGTGCCTAGGCGTTTCGCCTCGGCGAGCACGGGAATGACGATGGCCGTCGATGAGAGGGAGGCAGCAAATCCAAGAACGGCCGCCGATGCCGGCGACGTTTTTAGAAGCATGGCCAAACCGCCGAGCGCGGCCGCCGAGGCGATGACCTGGAGCGCGCCGAGGCCAAATACGAGCCGGCCGATGATCGCCAGGCGCTGCCAGGAAAGCTCAAGGCCTATCATAAAGAGGAGAAACA
>CAYWHF010000257.1:0-4417 GCA_964457695.1 uncultured Methylocapsa sp. | reverse complement strand
TGTCATTCCGGAAACCCGCTGTATAGGTCCGTCGTGAACATCCCGTGTTTGGCCAGGCAATAACGGCGCGCGGCAAAGCCCAGCGGACCCTCGGTCGCGATATGGATATGCTCGGCTCCCACAGCCTCGATGTGCTTCGCGACCGCCCAGGGCGTTACCAGAGCGAGCCTGATTTCGGCATAGGTTGGCAGAGGGACGGTAGCAAAACCTTGCGGCGTTAAGAAATCTACGCGGTTTCCGATTTCGCAAAGTGCCCGGCCAACGGATTCAAGCGAGCGCACGACGCCATTGACCTGCGGCTTCCAGGCATCCGTCACCACCAAAATATGCATTAGGCCGCCGCCTTCGCGGTACTCCTTGCGCTCAGGCGTTGGGCCTCAGCCTCGAGGCGCCGCTCTTCAGCGGTCCTCTGCCAGTGCAAAATCTCAAGCCTGCCATCGTAGTGCTCGGCGACCGCGGTACAGGATTCCACAAAATCGCCGGTGTTGATATAGGTGATCCCGCCGATATCGCGGATCGCGGCGTGGTGAATATGGCCGCAAACAACCCCGTCGGCATGGTGACGCCGCGCCGCGTCAGCCAAGGCCGACTCGAAAGCGCCTATAAAATTCACCGCGTTCTTCACTTTAAGTTTGGCCCACTGCGAAAGCGA
Source organism: uncultured Methylocapsa sp. (assembly GCA_964457695.1). Lineage (GTDB taxonomy): Bacteria > Pseudomonadota > Alphaproteobacteria > Rhizobiales > Beijerinckiaceae > Methylocapsa. Next base: position 3,765 of record CAYWHF010000257.1, on the reverse strand, counting down.
CCAATAAGGAAACCCAAACACACGGCGCGCCTTGTTGAACCAGTTATTTAACCATAGCGCGAGCGTATAGGCCCAATCACCCAGAAAGGCGACCCAGCGCGCATGTTTGACAACGATGTCAAACTGGTCGCCGTGAATGACAAGAAGGCGTTTCTTGTCGGCGGTCACGTGGTAGGCATGGTCCGCAACTTCGATGCCGCCAAAGACGGAACCGATATAGCCGCGCGCAAATTCGTCATGATTTCCCGGCAGGAAAATCACCCGTGCACCCTTTCGGACTTTGCGCAGCAGCTTTTGCAAAACGTCATTATGCGCCTGGGGCCAATACCAGCCGCTCTTGAGCCGCCAGCCGTCGATCATGTCGCCGACGAGGTAGATCGTTGCGGCGTCATTATATTTGAGGAAATCCAATAAGAGCTCTGCCTGGCAGCCTCTGGCGCCCAAATGGACATCCGAGATAAACAGAGTGCGATAAACGTCCGGTTCTGGTTCTGGCTCTTGGATCACACGAAAAACCTGGTTAAATTGCGAAAGATGATCCAAGCGAAAGCAGATTCTTATAACCGTTGGATGACAGTGCCGGGACAAGGCCGGACGGGCACCGGAGAGCCCGGAGTTGAAATAGGCGGCATGATCGAGCGGGCCAAGGCGGGCGAAACGCTAAGGTATCGTTGCGACCGGGTGCAGACGATCCGCCCGTCGCAGAAGCCGGCATCGGCGACAATGGTCTGCATTCTGAAGGCGGCGGCGAAGGACTAACCCGCCGGCGGATCGCTTGCGCATGCCGGACTGTGATTTCATCAAGAACCCGGCATTTTGTTGGCAACTGTAGTGTCGCTGTCTCAATCACTGAGTTGGCGCCCTTTGTGGCATTATCGTCACATCGTTGCACACAAATTTGTGATTGGTGCAGTGGAACAATACTAAAGCGAAGAAGTTTCTGTTGCTTGCCGAGCTGGAAACGCCATCCAACTCGCAAAGACGCCATTCAATAGGAGAAACACCATGCAAAACATGCGAAATATCGGTGCAATACTAGCGGTGGCCGGGCTGTTTTCTTTTCCACTTACTGCGCAGTCGCAAGGCATTCCGGGGGGCGTCGCTCGCGGTGCTCAACAGGGTGACAAGGCGGCAGGGCCCCTCGGCGCCGCGGCTGGAGGCGTGGTCGGAGGTGTTACAGGAGGTGTTGCCGGTCTCCTGGGCGTCGATCAGCGTCCGCGATTTCGCGACTATGTCATACGCGAACATGTACCTTCCTCCCGGCTTGCCGAACCGGTCACGGTAGGCATGGTGCTACCGGCGAAGAGTATCACGTTTTACTCGATTCCGCGCGAATTCGGGGTCCCCCCGGCATATCGTTACGCGATGGTTAACGACCAGGTGATTCTCGTCGAGCCAACAACCCGGCGCATTGTCGAGGTCATTGATTGACACGGTGAGCTTATGCCGCCGCGATTGTCTCGGACACGTCCTCAGGCCCGGGAGCAAGCCGTAGCGGCATAAGTCGTGACTCCGAACAGGTCCTAAATCTCGAATAGGTCACCATCAAGCATCAGCAAAGGAATATCCTCTGGTTTAGAGGTCCCTACAATGCGCTGGTGGACTCTGGAATTAGATATCGTCCTTCGCGATAGCGTAGTGGCCGGCAAGGCGTGGCTTGATATAGCGGCAAGCCTGCATATGACTCGTGATCAGGTTGCTCGCCGCGCTTCCCGTCTAGGCCTCAAGCGCGGAATGTCCGTCCAAGACGCAGCAAGGCGCATACGCGAATGGGATAATCGCCGTAAAGATATACGCGGCCCTGACGTCCACAGGCCCGAAACCAGGAAACCTGCTGCGAGGAAGCCGACAGTCCCCCATTCGGTATTTCGCGATGAACAGGCGGAGATTCGCGAAATTCCTCGATCGGAGCACAATGTTACGTTTTTGGAGTTGGAACAGCATCATTGCCGATATCCTATTGGTGATCCCAAAACTAAAGAATTTCGCTTCTGCGGCGCGCCGCGACTCGACAACATGCCGTATTGTGCGCGTTGCGTAGAAATTGCCTCTATAGAACGTTATGGCCGGTGTGCGGAGAGTGTGGCAACGGTTACGGCGGATTGATGCTTACCGTGCTCGAGGTTTCGGCTGGGGCGTAGTGCCAGTCCAAACGGCAGCGATCGTCCACATGCGGGACCCGCACGCTTGAATGGGTAACGTCAATACTTGAAAGGGAACACCAATGACGACGAGGGTTCGCGTATCAGGCACTCTTTCTCACCCGCCGGAAAGCCGCACTTTGAAGGCTGGCAGGGTAAATGCGACGGCCACGACGGCTACCTTGATGGCCAAGGACGGCAACTATACGCAATTCTGGCGCATCGCCGCGTTTAGCGATCCGGTCCAAGTTGAGTTGATGCGGCTCTCGGCTGGGGATGCAGTGGCCGTGGAAGGCGCACTTAAGGCCGAACTGTACGACAGGAACGGTGAAATCGATCTCTCGTTCGGCGTTATTGCCGAGCACGTCTTGCCGCTGCGCCAGCCGGGCAAGAAGCGAAGGAAGGAAGGCCCGGCTGCTACTAACGGGGAAAGGGAGTTTTGTCATGAAACTCATAACAGCTTTGTCCACGGCAGCGCTCGAAACTGCGCCGGCCATATGCAAGAAGATCCAACGCGCAGCCGCGCGAGGCGTGTCACTTGCCAATGATATCGCAGACGTCGTCGGGGCAAGCCAAACCGAAATGCGCGCGATAGTAGAACACCATCGTCAGAACGGCGCTGATGGCAAATGTCTTGACGATGCCGGAACGGCGAGTCATCGGCACAACCCCGAATCTTCATGACGCGGATGTCGTGCAACGCACAGTGTAGAATTCCGCAAGGCGTCGCCGGGACTTTTGAGACATTACCGCGCGCTTTAAACGACGGCCCCGTGGCAATGTTTGTATTTTTTTCCCGAGCCGCAGGGGCAGGGTTGATTGCGGCCGACTTTGCCAAAAGCACCCCGCTCCGGCCGCTCGCGTAGTAGCGTTTCGGCCGCTGGCGCCGCGGAATCGCCATACCCCTGCCCAAAAGCTTGCGCGGCGGCCGGTGCTGCCCTTGCGGGAGTGAATGCTGCCTCAAGCGCACCATCCGAATAGGCCGATGCCTCGGCATGGCTTGCGTCCAGCGCCGCCATCGGAGGCGGTGCCGCCTCGAAGGCGACCTCCACACGATTGAGTTGCGTTGTCGTCATTTGCCGCAAATCGGCGATCAGCTCGCCGAACAGCTCGAAGGCTTCGGACTTATATTCGTTCAGCGGATCGCGTTGCGCCATGCCGCGCCAGCCGATGACCTGGCGTAGATGATCGAGCGTCACGAGATGTTCGCGCCAATGATGGTCGAGCGTCTGCAAAACGATCTGCTTTTCGATATAGCGCATGACAGACGGGCTGTTCTTCTCGACCCTTACCTCATAAGCCTTGTCGGCTGCCGTCTGCAGCCTCTCGTGCATCTCATCCTCGGTGATGCCCTCCTCCTTTGCCCAATCGGTAACCGGAAGTGCTATATTGAATGAGGCCTGGATTGATTGGTTCAATCCCCCGGCGTCCCACGCCTCCGGATAAGTGTCGCTAGGAATATGCTTGGCGATGAGATCGTCGACGACGCCATGGCGCATATCGGTGATCATGTCCTCGAGCGATTCCTTCGCCATCATCTCACGGCGTTGTTCGAACACGACCTTGCGCTGATCGTTCATTACATTATCATATTTGAGGATGTTTTTGCGCATGTCGAAGTTGC
>CAYWHF010000256.1:0-4426 GCA_964457695.1 uncultured Methylocapsa sp. | reverse complement strand
TACAAGCGTCTTGAGCAGATCTTGCACCTGCATTGTCGGCTCCTCTGTTGCAATGTTGGGCCGTGGGCCGCCGTCCGCGGAAGGCCCAAGTCTCTGGAGGGTTGCCGGATCGGCGATTCCCGTCACCGGCAAATTATGGGCACGCTGGAACTTCGAAACGGCGGCACTGGTGCCCGGTCCGAATTCTCCGTCGATGCCGCCGGGATCGAATCCCTGTGCCGCCAGCGCCGACTGGAGCGCCGTGACCGCACGCCCCTCTGCGCCCGGCGCGAGCGTGCCGGCGGCGGCCTGCGGTACAACAGCGCCCACGCTCGGGCGACGGATCCCCATCAAGCTGCTCTTGTGAAAATTCGTCAGTTTGACCTCATGGGTCTGATTGCCGCCGTGGCAGCTAAACGTGCCGTCGCCGTTGTCCTTTTCAAACAGCGTCACGTGGTGATCGCCGCCCCCGAAATCGAAGACGAGGACGTCGCCTGGAAGGGGAGTCGTCACGGGGGTACCCCAACCGAGCCAGGCAACGGCATGCAAGAACCGGTTGTTATCGGTCTGCCCGAAAACGGGAGCAATCCCAGCTTTGGCCATGCAGTTGCCCACGGTGAGCCCGCACCAAGAGAAATAGTTCGGGCCAACCGAGCTGCAGTACGAAGCCATGTTTGGGTAGGTCGTGCCGATGGAATGCTGCCAACTCTGAATTGTCGGATTAGGCCCGTGGTCCGGCTCCCATTTCGTGCCGTCAAGAGTGCGCATGGTCGCGAGCCAAGGTGTAGGATCTGGCATGGCGTTGAAGTTCCCTCCTTGCTAAAAATTCTCCTCTATCGTGCCCTGGCCGCGTAATTCCGCATCCCCTGATCAGGGGGTGTTCGACACGCTATTGTAGTGTAGAGTAAGCGTTTGCGGCACGGTCTTCTTGCCGAGCGCGGGACCCGCCACGCCGCTTCCTTGGAGGACATTCGCCTTCGCCAGTCCAGTTGACGCAAAGAATTGCGACAACCCTGGCAAGAGGACCATATCAACATCATGCCCAGTATCAGCATCCTGGTCTGAGTCCGGTCGGCAAGGAAGCCACTGAAAGGCCGCTGAACGAACAGTCAGAAGAAACTGCCGCCAATACCGCCAAACTGCTGCGGGGTTAGTAGGCGCGCGTTGGCAGCTGTGTCACATAATCGCCATAGCAATTGCTTTACGTGGGCAAGTGCAACCAAAGTCTGCGGGGAACAAAACCGCGGTGTAACGGCGAGCTGCAAGGAGCGGTCATGGCGAACCCTTTTGTGCATGTCGAACTCACGACCTCCGACATCGGCAAGGCAAAGTCGTTCTATTCGGCGTTGTTCGACTGGAAACTCGAAGACATGGAGATGGGGCCCGGTTTCACCTACACGATGGTCCGCGTAGGAGAAGGCACGGGCGGTGGCATGATGGCGACGCCTGCTCCCGGCGTTCCCACTGCCTGGCTGCCTTATGTGCTTGTCGACGACGTCGCGGCAGCAACCGCCAAGGCGAATTCCCTTGGCGCGACGATCTGCAAGGACATCACCGAGGTGCCGGGCGCCGGCTCGTTTTCCATCATCGCCGATCCAACCGGCGGGGTGATCGGCCTTTGGCAGCCGAAGATGGCGTGATTGGGCCGTTTCGTCCCGCACGCGGCGTGCGCAAAACGAATTTCACTCCGCCGCCTTGTCATAAGGCAGGGCGGTCATTTCGGCCGCGGGCGTAGAAAAATCCAGCCGGTCGATCCGGTCGCCGTGTCTTGCGACCTTATCGGCAGACGTCATGATCTGGTCGATTATCCTCTTGCGCGATTTTGAAATGCGCGCCGAGTTTTTCCGCGCGCAGCCGCAACCGCGTGACGTCCTCGACGAGATAGCGAACTTCCGCCTGTATGACGTGCGCCTCCTCCCGCACCCTTGCGTCGCGGACAATCGCCTGGAGAACTTGAACGGCCATCATGAGCAGCGAGGGCGAGACGATGATGATGCGGCTCTTATGTGCCCGTTGAATAACATCATCAAAGTATTCGTGAAGATCGGCATAAAGCGATTCGGACGGCACAAACAGGATCGCGATATCCTGGGTTTCCTCTGGGATAAAATAGCGCTCTGCGACGTCGCGAATATGCTTTGAAACGTCCGCTCTCACCCTTGCCGCCGCCTGTTTGCGTGATTCCTCTGACGAGGCTTGCCGCAGAGCTGTAAAAGCTTCGAGCGGAAATTTCGCATCGATGACCATCGCTCTCGGATCGCCCGGCAGGAAAATCACGCAGTCGGGCCGCGTATTGTTGGAAAGCGTGTATTGAAACGCGACGGACGCGGCCGGCAGACCATCCCTAATGATCGCTTCGAGCCTGCCCTGGCCGAAGGCGCCGCGCGCCTGCTTATTGGCAAGAATGTCCTTAAGGCCAACAACTTCTTGGGTCAGCGCCGCAACCCTTGCCTGCGCCGCATCGATGACTGCCAGCCTTTCGTTCAATCGCGCGAGCTGTTCGCCCGAGGTCCTGCCGGAGGCCTCGAGCCCCGCCCCGACCCTTGTTCCGACCGCGTCGAGCCGCTCGGAAACGAGCCGCGCAAGGTCGGTCTGCCGCGCTCCCAAAAGCTCGGCCATGCCGCGCACCGAGCCGCCAAGCCCCGCATTCTGACGCGACGCATCGGCCAATGCTTGCAAGAGCTCGCGTTGGCGCTCCGCAGCGGCAGCCGCCGCCTCGCGCTCGAAGTTGCTACGGCGCCCTAGGCTCTGGGCAATCACACCAAGCAGGACCAAGGCAAGAGCCGCGGCGGCAAGCAAAAGATCCGCGGCCACAATTGGCGTACCGTTTAGCGAAAAGAGGATGCGCTCCATTGCAGCGATCCTTAGCTGATTCGCTGCGGCCTGGGAACGAATAATGAACATAAGTATTGGCGCGAAACGCCGCGCCTTTGATCAGGTCAGTACCGAAATTCTGAGCACGGGCACTTCCAGCCCTTACCTGCAGCGACTTGCCCCGGTTGCGGACTCCGTTAGGTGCGCTTTTCTAATGAAACATAGTCGCGCTTAGGCGGGCCTCGATAAAGCTGGCGCGGGCGGCCAATTTTCTGGCTTGGATCCTCGATCATCTCCTTCCACTGCGCGATCCAGCCCGCGGTGCGCGCCACCGCAAAAAGTGCGGTAAACATCGTCACCGGGAAGCCCATCGCCCTCAGCGTAATTCCCGAATAAAAATCGACGTTCGGATAGAGCTTTTTCTCGATGAAATATTCATCGCTGAGAGCGATCTTTTCAAGCGCAATTGCAACCTCGAGCAATGGACTGTTTTTGATTCCGAGCTCGGCCAAAACCTCGTGACATGTCCTCTGCATGATTTTCGCCCGCGGATCGTAATTTTTATAGACCCGGTGGCCAAACCCCATAAGCCGGAATGGATCGTTCTTGTCCTTGGCACGGGCGACATACTTTGGAATATTCTCGACCGTGCCGATTTCCATCAGCATTTTGAGCGCGGCTTCATTGGCGCCGCCATGTGCAGGCCCCCACAGGCAAGCCACTCCCGCCGCAATGCAAGCAAAAGGATTTGCGCCGGAAGAACCGGCAAGCCGCACGGTAGAGGTCGACGCGTTCTGCTCGTGATCGGCATGGAGTATAAAGATCCGATCGAGCGCACGGGCTAAAACAGGACTGAGCTGATATTCTTCGCATGGCACGGCAAAGCACATGCGCAAGAAATTAGATGGGTAGTCGAGGTCGTTTTTTGGATAAATGAATGGCTGACCAAGAGAATATTTGTAAGACATAGCGGCAAGCGTCGGCATCTTGCCGATCAGGCGCAACGACGCGGTCATGCGCTGGGCCGGGTCCGAAATATCGGTCGAATCGTGATAAAACGCCGACAGCGCGCCGACGCTTGCCACCAACACAGCCATAGGATGCGAATCGCGCCGCAGACCATGAAGGAAGCTTGCCATTTGCTCATGCACCATAGTGTGGCGGGTGATCCTGTAATCGAAATCCTTCTTTTGCGTCGGGGCCGGCAATTGTCCATAAAGCAGCAGATAGCAGGTCTCGAGGAAATCGCCATGCTCGGCAAGCTGCTCTATCGGATAGCCCCGATAGAGCAGCACGCCTTCGTCCCCATCGATATAGGTGATCTCCGACTCGCAACTCGCCGTCGAAGTGAACCCTGGATCGAAAGTAAACATGCCCATCTGCGCATAGAGCTTGCCGATATCGACGACGGAGGGACCAACCGTCCCAGTCTTGACGGGCATTTGGATGGTCTTGTCGCCTATGTTGAAGGAGCCGGATGTCGCGCTCATGGGACCTGCTTTCTAACGGGACATAGCGGTAAGCTTGGCGTCACCCGCCACGACATTGATGCGATGCAACAACACTAGCGCACGCGCAGAATTTATTCAAGCGGGTGACCCTGCCATGTCATGGCGGCTAAACCAGGGCTGCT
>CAYWHF010000255.1:0-4439 GCA_964457695.1 uncultured Methylocapsa sp. | reverse complement strand
GGTTCGACGAAACCCGAGATTGGCGCCGCCGCGCGATAATGCGGCGTTGCGGCCAAGGGCAAATGCCCCTCGCTGCAATACATGCCCGATGTTGGGTCCATGCCGATCCATCCCGCGCCCGGAAGATAGACCTCGGCCCAGGCATGGAGATCGGTGAAGTCATGGGGCGTGCCTGTTGGCCCTTCGAGCGGCTCGATGTCGGCGCGCAGCTGAATAAGATAGCCGGATACAAAGCGCGCTGCGAACCCGAGGTGGCGGAGAATTTGCACCAGCGTCCAGGCCGAATCGCGGCAGGATCCCGATCGAACCTCAAGCGTTTCCTCGGGCGTTTGCACGCCTGGTTCCATCCGGATCACATAACGGACTGCCTTTTGCAGACCGGCATTGAGATCCACGAGAAAGTCGACGGTGCGGATGGGGCCTTTGGGCAGGCTTGCAATATAGGCGTTGAGCTTTGGGCCCAATGGCTCCGTATCTAGATAAGGCGCAAGTTGTGCCTTTAGTTCGGGCTCATATGAATACGGAAATTGCTCGGCATAGGGTTCGATGAAAAAGTCGAACGGATTGACGACGGCAAGCTCCGCCGTCAAATCGACCTCGACCTTGAATTCCGGCACTCTTTCTGGAAACACAAATCGTGCTTGCCAATTCCCATGCGGATCCTGTTGCCAGTTCACAAAATGCTCAGCCGGACTCACCTTGAGCGCGTAAGCCAAGATCTTTGTGCGGCAATGGGGCGCCGGGCGCAGCCGCACGATCTGCGGTTCGAGCACGACCGGACGATCGTATTTATAGTGCGTGATGTGGTGAATAGCGGCCGAGATGGTCAAGCGCGTTGGTCCCAAACAATGCCGATGCGCCGGCGCGTCCAATTTTGCAAGCGCGGCCGCCGGACCGGCATAATATTAGAGCAAAATGACTCTTCTTCGAATCCTCATCATGTTCTGAAGTCTTCCTCTGTCGCGTATCCGGACGCAAGATCCGTTCGAAATTGCGCCGGGACACGGGTGGAGAAGAACTCCCGGGCATTTTGGCCCAAATCATACGGAAAAATGAACGAAGAAGACCAACTGCAGCTTAGACTCAGGGATCCGGATTTGCATGGCCGTCAATCGTAGCAATTTTTACACCAAGACTTTGCCACCAGCGCATGCTTCTGGGTATCGAACCGCCAGGGGGGACATCAAGCATGGTGTGGCGTGACAGTGCCCTTCACAACGGTCTTCGTATCGATCCATTCGCGTACGCGCGAAAAGACTTCGGGCGATCCCAATACGAGATGTTCGCCTCCTGCCACGCTAATAAATGTCTTGGGTTCGTTCGCGAGCTCGAACAGTTGCCTCGCGAAACTTATCGGGACAACGCGATCCGCGTCGCCGTGTATGATAAGAACCGGGATATGGACATCGCCGATTGCGAGGTCCGAACGAAATTGGTCGAGCATCAACCAACGCACGGGAAACAAACGGTAATGGGCGGCGGCGACAGCGACCGCCGACGAAAAAGGCGAGTCGAGCACGAGGGCGGCTGCTTTATGGGCAGCAGCCAGGGCGATCGCGACGCCTGTGCCGAGCGATTCGCCCATCAGAACGATGCGATCACCATCGTAACCCCGCGCTCGGGCCTCCCGATAGGCGGTTTCAGCATCTCGCATCAAACCCGGTTGCGTCGGCGTTCCTGTCGAGCCTCCATAGCCGCGATAGGAAATTGCGAGAAATCCGTAACCGCTCGAAGCAAATGCCTGAAAACGCGCCGCACGATCGGCCAGCGTGCCGGCATTGCCGTGGAAATACAGGATGACCGGATGGCCATCGTTTGGCTGATGATGCCATGCGACAAGCGTCTCGCCGTCATCCGTCTGAAGATGCAGCTCTTCGACACCGCTCAGTCCGGCTTCGTCCGGATGGGTGATGCGCGGATCCGGAAAATACAGAAAACGGCGCTGAAAGACGGCCATGCCAACGACCGAAAGGGCATAGATCGCCACGAGGAAACCCAGCACCGATTTCAACCGATATTCTCCGTGCCACTGAAACTAAGATTCTTGACGGTATCTAGTCCTGCAGAATGCCGCTGAGCGGCCGGTTGAAGGACCAGATCACAATCCCGGCGCTCGCTGCGACAGCGGCGATCATGGTGAAGAAGCTCATTTTATCCATCAAGCTCCAGAAGCTGCCGAGCCAGCCGGCAACAAAATTGCCGATGAAGCTGGTACCGAGCCACAAGCCCATCATTGTCGAGATCACGCGCGCCGGTGCAATCTTCGAAACCAGCGACAAGCCGATGGGAGAAAGATAGAGCTCGCCGATCGTGATAACAACGAAATAGGCAAAGAGCCACCACCAACTTGCCTGGCCGCTGCCGGCGGACCACGCCGCGCCCGCCATGACGAGATATGAGACGGCGACGCCGAAACAGCCGAGCGCCATTTTGGTGACGGTCGAGGGCTCCTTTCCGCGCTTCTCCTGCCAGGCCCACAACTTTATGATGAAAGGCGTGAAGGTAAAGATCATAAAGGGATTAAACGCCTGGAACCAGGTCACCGGGATCTCGGCTCGCCATACAAAAAGGTCGATGGTGCGGTCGGTATGTTCGTCGGCCCAAAGCGCGATGGTGTTGCCCTGCTGCTCATAGGTAGCCCAGAAGAAAGTTGTGGGCAGCAACAACGCGATCAGCGCCCGGAGGGCGCGCCATTCGTTGCCGTCGAGCGGCCTCTTTTCACGCCCGGCGAGTTTCGCCGTGTGCATCTCGTCCGGCGGCAACACGGGCGCGGCGCATAGGTAGACAGCGAGCGCAATCGTCATTCCGGCGCCGGCGGCCGCAAAACCATAATGCCAGCCCAGCTCCTCGCCGAGCGTGCCGCAGATGAGCGGCGCGAGAAACGCGCCCACATTGATGCCAACGTAGAAGATCGAATAGGCGCGGTCGCGCCGATGGTCGCCCCGCGCGTAGAGGCCGCCTACCTGCGTCGAGATATTCGGCTTGAATGCGCCATTGCCGAGGATGAGCGTGAAGAGCGCTAATAGGAACAGCGGTTCGAATGCCATCATGAAATGGCCGGCCGCCATCAGCGCTGCGCCAACGATCACCGTGCGCCGCTGACCAAGCACATGATCGGCAAGCCAGCCGCCAAAAAACGGGGTCAGGTAAACAAAGCCGGTATAGAGGCCATAAATCTGCGATGCGAAGGGTTGCACGCCGAGCGGACCGAACAGGCTTTCGAGCGCGCCGCGCACAATGCTAAGCCCAATGACACCGTCATGGCCGGACGGCAGAAGGTATTTGATCATGTAAAGTACGAGCAGCGCGCGCATTCCGTAATAAGAAAAGCGCTCCCACATCTCGGTCGCAAACAGGAACGTCAAACCGCGCGGATGGCCGAGGAAATCATCCTCGGCGGCACCGATGCTACCACTGCGTGACGACAACATGCTATTTCCAATACGAAGACCCGGCGACAGTTAAATTGTGGCCGCAACGAATTCAATTGGTTCTTACATGAACCAATCGAAAAGCGCGCGAGATGCGGCTGGCCGTTGCCGTTGATCGCCGCTTTGCAATCCAAACCGGTTCCGGTGCCGGAGGGCGCGACGATTTGCGCGCAATTCATCTTAGTGGAGGCTGAGGACCACGCGATGCGTCTTGCGCTAGCCTTTTTCCTGCGCGTCTTCCAAGGGGCGGGAGGGTTTACCCCTTGCAATGAGCCTGCTAAGCTTAACCGCGGAGGTTCTGGCAAGTTCGAGAAGGGCGGCGATACCGAACTCCGGATTCGCCTTGAAGCGCGAAATAGCCGCGTCGAGATGGTGCCAGGGCTGCGCCGATTTGGTCCAGATATTTGCTTGCGGCCGGAAGCCGCTTGGATCATCGAGGCTGCCAACTTTGACCGCCAAATATTGCGGGTGTTTTTCGTTTTTGCCAAAGAGCGGAACTCCGCATTCTGGGCAAAAGAGCCGCGCGACCCGGCGCCCCTTGGCAGAAGTGTTCCAATATTCCTTTGGTTGACCCTTCGTGATTGTCACATCCTTGGTCAGCAAAACGATCACATGGGCTGGCGCGCCGCCCGAAGCATACTGACAGTCGCGGCAATGGCACGAGAATTCGATCTGCTCAGGTCCGGAAAGCTCATAGCGCACCGCGCCGCAAAGGCATCCGCCGGCAAGCTTTGGCATAAATCGCTCCTGTTGTGCTCAGCCGGCGCCCCGAACTTGTTTAGGCGGCCTCCCCGGCTTTGGACGCCGCTTTCAGACAAAAGTCTTTGCACGTCCCGAAATCTGTTGCCAAATCCCAACGTCGATGTAGCATTTGGCGGCGGAACCGGCTTCCTTTGGCATCTGGGAGCCGCGCGGTCCACGCTTTTGAAACGTTTTGGCGTCAGAGGCGCCGTAGAGCCGGTTTAGCTCAGTTGGTAGAGCAACTGATTTGTAATCAGTAGGCCGCGG